>DASYVW010000377.1:0-2878 GCA_035936675.1 Gemmatimonadales bacterium | reverse complement strand
CCGGTGCTGAATGACCGCCACCGCACCCCCCGAACAGGATGTTTAGCCTATGAGATCGCTCCACGAAGAAAGCCCGGGGCGCCTGGCGCAAAGCCCCAACGGGGGCGCGCCGCTGGTGCCCGGCAATCCAGGCAACTCGGGTGGGAAGCCCGGACGCTCGGGGCGAAAGTCGATCGCGTTTGTAGCGAAGTGTGAGGGTCTGGCCGGCAGCGTGGTGCTACCTAAGGTCGAGAAGTATCTCAAGAGCAAGGGGGACGAGGCGCCGGCTGATCCGGCCTGGCGGTGGTGCGCGGAGTTTGTCGCGAGATATGTCCCGATGGCAGAAGGTGCAGGCGAGCAGGTGCTCAGGGTCCGCTGGGTCCGGGAGTAGCCGAATGCTCATCACCCTGCCCCCGAGGGGATCTGACGCAGCCCTGTCCGCGAGCTCTCCCACGACCCCAAGCCCCGCGGCTGAGGCCATCGCTCGGGCGCTCGACACGCCGCGGCTTACGTTGGGGGAGATCGGGAAGGCGGTTGGAGCGTCCCGGTTTGCCCTGGAGAAGTATCGTAATCCTGGCCTCGCATCAGGTCCCAGAAGCTCACCCGCCCCTCGTCATTGATCGCCACCACCTCCCCGTCCAGGATCACCTCGCGCCTGGGAAGCTCGGCACAGATCCGCCGCCGGAGCTCCTCAAACCGTCCGAAGCGGTTCCCCCGCTTGGAATAGATCGAGCAGGTACCTGGGGTTAGGTACACCATGCCGCGGAAGCCGTCGTATTTGGGCTCAAAGAGGCACGCTGGATTGTTGAATCCTTGGGCTCGGAGCGTTGGGACGATCGGCGCAATACGGGGGAGCGCTGGTGCGGTTCTGGTAGGCATGGGGCGGGTAATTTAACCCCGCTCGGGAGGCGTGCTACTGACGCAGCCTATACCTATGTGGTGACTGTGGCGTGGCTTGACTCTGGCTTGACCGTGCCGGGCGATAGTGCACCGTAGGCTCGCAGCCCTCGTGCGAATCGTGCGGGTGAGCGAGGACACGGTGCCGAACAGCAGAAAGGCCTGTCGTCACCCATCCTTGAGTCATCACCCCGGAGCTGAGTGAGCCAGAGAGTAGCTCCTTTTACATTAGGAGACTGTTCATGACCTTCCGAACACCACTGATTCTGGCGCTTGCCGTTGGCGCCTTCGCCCTCACTTCATGTAATGAGAATCCCACCGAGCCCCCATCAGCGACGCCGGAGCCCGCGCTCGCCACGGCAACGGCTGCGCTGGCGTTCTACCAGGTCAGTGGGGGTGAGCGCCATACCTGTGGCGTGACCACGGACAATCGGGCCTATTGCTGGGGCGACAACCTGAGTGGCCAACTCGGGGACGGCACCACCAATTCGTCCGGTCGCTCGAGACCCGCGGCGGTCCTCGGCGGACTTCGCTTCCACCAGATCAGCGCCGGCAGGCTCACGACCTGTGGGGTGACCCTGGACTATCGAGTCTACTGTTGGGGTCACAATGGGTTCGGCCAGGTCGGTGACGGCACCAACGCGACGCAGCTGACGCCGGTCCCAGTCGCCGGTGGCCGCCGGTTCCGACAAGTGGACGTCGACTTCTACCACGCCTGCGCTCTGAGTTATCCAGACCCGGGGCGGGCCTACTGTTGGGGAAGCAATTTTGAGGGCGAGTTGGGCGATGGCACCAGGACTAACCGGTCGGCGCCGGTCGCGGTCCTCGGCAACCTCGTCATGCGCCAGGTGACGGCGGGAGCAAAATTCAGCTGCGGCGTAACCCCGACCAATCTCGCCTACTGCTGGGGCACGAACCGCGGGGGCCAGCTGGGGGACAGCTCGACCGCGAATTGGCGGTCGGTGCCCTCCCGGGTGGTTGGTGCACACCAGTTCCGCAACTTAGATGCTGGCGATGACCACGCCTGCGCCGTCACCACCGGTGATCGGGCCTACTGTTGGGGTAACGGGAGAAGTGGCCAGATCGGCAACGGCAAGACCTATCTCAGCTTCTGGCCGAGGGCGGTGGCCGGTGGTCTGTCCTTCACTCGAGTGAGCGCGGGAGCCGCTCACACCTGTGGAGAAACCAGGGCCAACCAGACCTATTGTTGGGGCAACAATGGCGCGGGCCAGGCTGGCGACGGCACCACCACCCAGCGGCTGACACCGGTGCTGGTTACGGGCGGCCTCACCTTCAAGCAAGTGAGCGCTGGGGGGTCTCATACCTGTGGCAAGACCGACACCTCGGAGGCCTACTGCTGGGGATTCAACACCAGTGGCCAACTCGGCAACGGGACGACCACCAGCAGCTCGAGGCCGGTCCCGGTTGCCGGTCCGATGTAAATCCGCTTCGCCTTGGAAGACCGTCGGAGCGCCGCGAGCTTCGCCGGCTGGCACCTGGCCTTCGAATCACCGAGGACGAGCTGGCCACGCTACTCCAGCTCGAGGTACTGAAACGGGACGCGCTTGAGGGCGATAAGGCGGACGTCGCGGCCAAGCGAGTCCGCCGGGCGGTACGGAAGCGGGAACGGGAGCGAACAGCAGAACCAGAGGAAGCAAAGCAGCCAGCTGCTAGCCCCCTCGCCGGAGTTGGCGCCTAGAGAGTAGTTCCTGCCTTTCCGGCTGCTAGCCCGTGACGGTGTTCCGGTGGGCGTGGCTCACCCTGGCAGTGGAGTCCAGACAAATGCTCGGAGATCGAGATGAGTCTGCATGATTTGCGCGCCCTCGGCCTAATGCTCCTGATATTCGTCATGGTAGTGCTTGCCGCAGTTCTGGCTTGGCAGCACCTCGACTGGGTGGGCTTTTCGCTTTTCGCCCTGCTGTTCGGCTGGGTGGTTTATCAATGGCGTCAGTACAAGGAACTGGAGGATGCAGTTCGCATGGCAGAGAAGCGGCTGTGCGCG
>DASYVW010000376.1:0-1924 GCA_035936675.1 Gemmatimonadales bacterium | reverse complement strand
CCAGCAACCCACGCTTCAGCTCCAGGATCCGTCCGGCGCCCCACTCAGCCGCGCGGATGTGCGGGTGACCGTCGGCATCGCCAACGGCGGGGGATTGCTCGGCGGCGGCACCAGCGCGCGGAGCGATGCCAACGGCCGGGTGCATTTCGACGATCTCTCCATCCGCGGCGAGCCGGGAACTCGGACGCTCATCTTTGCAGCGGAGGGCTTCTCCCCGGCCACATCGAGCTCGATCGTCGTTGCAGCGGGGCCGCCCTCGCCCGAGCGGAGCTCTGCCACAGTCCCGAACGGCACGGCCGGCACTGCGACCTCGATCTCGATCCATCTTCAAGATGAGTTCGGTACTCCGGTGGAAGGAGCGGCAGGCTCGATCGCCGTGGCGGTGACCGGCGCCGACGAAGTCCCCAGTGTGCCGGTCACCGATCAGGGCAACGGCTCCTACTCCGCGTCGTATACCCCGACGCATACCGGCCTCGATGTCGTGGACGTGGTGGTCAGCGGGACCAGGCTACACGAGAGCCCGTTCGCCAGCTTCGTGGTGCCTGGTCCCGCCAGCCCGGCCACGACCACCGCGCAGATCACCCGCAGCGGATTCATCTTTGTCACTGTGGACATCGTGGTCACGACCCGGGATGCGCAGGGCAATCTGGTGGGCAAGGGCGGGGATCTCGTCGAGGTCCAACTCAACGGATCCAATCTCGGACCGCTCCAGGACAATGGAGACGGGACCTACTCGGGCGGCTTCGGCACCTTCGGGCCGGTGGACAGCGTGGGCATCACCCTCGATGGTCAGCCCATCGCCGGCAGTCCGTTTCACCCGTAGCGAGCAGCGTTGACCCCTCTCCGCGCGACGGCTATCTTGCTCCCCCGCCTGCCCTGGTGGTGAAACTGGTAGACACGCTATCTTGAGGGGGTAGTGCCGCAAGGCGTACCGGTTCGAGTCCGGTCCAGGGCATCAAGTTATTTCCGCACCAACATTTGTCGAATCCATGCTTCAGTTCTCCACGGGGCCTCGGTGGCCCCATTTTGCTGTCCAGTGTGCCGAGGGATGTGCCAAAGCTGAGGGAAGAATGGTGCCTTGCCTCATCGCGGCGGTGCCTGGCCGAAGCAGAGGAAAATCTCAGTGGGCACCCTTCAGCCCGCTTTCAGGAACTTGATGGGTTAAGAGATAAACAGGCGGGGATAGTTCCCTCTGGGCCGAAGGCCAAGGTAGTGGCTTGCTAGCATTCGCCCGGTGCAGAGGGCACATTCGAGTGTCCCTCACCTGGCACCCTCGTGGCCGCAGTCAACTCGCCGCTCCTCGCCGACGCCCTGCGCGACCGGTACGTGCTTGAGCGTGAGCTCGGGCGCGGCGGGATGGCTGTTGTCTATCTCGCCCACGACCTCCGGCACGACCGCTCAGTCGCGCTCAAGGTACTCCATCGCGAGCTGGCCCAGACGCTCGGCCCCGAGCGTTTTGAGCGCGAGATCAAGCTCGCTGCACGCCTGCAGCACCCCCACATCCTCACCGTGCTCGATTCGGGTGAGTCTGCCGGGCAGCTCTGGTTCACGATGCCCTACGTCGAGGGTCAGACACTCAGGGACCGGCTGCGCCGTGAGGGCCAGATCTCGGTTGAAGAGGCGCTCCGGATCACGCGGGAAGCTGCTCAGGCCCTCGGCTACGCCCACGAGCACGGGATCATCCATCGTGACGTCAAGCCCGAGAACATCCTCCTGACCATCGATGGGAATATTCTCTTGGCCGACTTCGGCATCGCACGCGCCTTGCAAGATGTTGAGGCACTCACGCAAACCGGACTTGTGGTTGGCACTCCCGCCTACATGAGCCCTGAGCAGGCCACAGGCGAGCACACGGTAAATGCACGTGCAGACGTCTATTCGCTCGGGTGCGTGCTCTACGAGATGCTTGCGGGCGAGCCGCCAT
>DASYVW010000375.1:0-5705 GCA_035936675.1 Gemmatimonadales bacterium | reverse complement strand
GCATGGGAGGTCCTTGCTCAGATGGTCACCTTGCATGGTTCTCGAATGCCAACCAGATATGTTGCAAAGTTGTGGCAATCGGCGCCAGTCTGGAAACAGCCCGTGCCCCGGGGGTAACCTTTGTCAGGGCGAAGACATCCTGAGTCGGAGCGCGGAGGTTCGGCAATGCGGCGCTTGATGAAGGTGCTCCTGGTCTTGATCGTGCTGCCGATTCTGGTGGGTGGTGTCGTCCTCCTGGTGGCGGGCCGGCCGGTGGCGTTCGAGGTCCTGCGTTGGCGCACGGAACAGAGATTCCCGGAGGTCGGCTGGATCAAGACCGAGGACCTGGCCCGCTGGCTTGACGACACGGCCCAGCCCCAGCCCGTCGTCCTGGACGCCCGGACCGAAGACGAGTTCCGGGTGAGTCGCCTCAAGGGTGGCGTGCGGATCGATCCCTACCGGCCCAGCCTGCGAGCGCTCCAGGGGTTCCGCAAGGATACGTCGGTGTTGGTCTACTCCTCAGCGGGGTATCGGGGGGCCCGGGTGGCCAGCTGGCTCGGCAGGGCGGGCTACACCAAAGTGCACAATCTGTCTGGGGGTATTTTCGCTTGGGTCAACGAAGGCCGACCCATCTTCAGGGGAGAAACGCCCACGGCCCAGGTCCACCCCTACGATCAGAAATGGGGGCTTCTCGTGGATGGGAAGTACCGCGCGGAGGCCCCGGACCTCGAAAAGCACTCCGCTGCCCCCTGAAAGTCGCCAAGTCTGTCATTTTGGCGTCAATCTTGCTAGGTTTAGACGCAGTAAGCCCCCGGCCTGGTAAGTCAGGCCCACATCAACCTTAAGGTATTCTGTGGCACGACGAACTCGAAGACATTCTGCAGTTTCAGTCCCCAGCTTCCGCCGTTCCCCTGGTCGATCCATGCAGTCGCACCGCGATTGGTTACTTGGTCTGCACGGCCCCATCTGCGCATACTGCGGTACGGAGACGAGCGACGAGGCAATCACGCTGGACCATGTTCGGCCCCGACGGGGTCAAACGGCCTACGACCGGCCGGATAACCTGGTGCTTGCGTGCAGGGATTGCAACGCAGCCAAGGCCGACACGCCTTTAGTGGCGTTCCTCATGCAACGGCGCTCGCGGGGGGTCTTCCTCCTGCATTATGGAGAGCACCTCTCCGAGCCGCTGAGGGAGTTGGCCAGGCAGTCATCCGAACGACCGCTGGCGGACAAAGAGTAACGCAGATAAAAAAAGGGCGGCCTGTTCGGCCGCCCTTTGAGTTTTCAGTCCTGCCCCGTTCCGGCTTTCACCGCGGTCTCCAGCGGTCCTCCACCTGCATCGGGTGACTGCAGCGCCTCCCGAACAATCCGGTTTTGTTCGGCCAGATGGGCCGCCGGGTATCCCTCGGCCGGGCTGGCCCGCTCCGGACGTCCCACGTAGCGGATCTGCATGTCGTGGCCCTCCGCAACAAGCTCCCTCAGCTTTGCCTCGAGATACCGCCAGGCGCCCATGTTGAGCGGCTCCTCCTGCACCCAGATCAGCTCCATCGCACCTCGATAACGGGGAAGCACCTGTCGCAGCTCGGCCCAGGGGAAGGTGTACAGCTGTTCCAGCCGGACGATTGCCGGGCGATCGTCGCCCAGCTTTTCGGCCTCCGGCAGCAGGTCATAGTAGACCTTGCCGGTGCACATCAGCACCCGTTTGGCGCGCTCCGGATTCTTTGCGAAAAACGCATCGTCTATCACCGGCAGGAAATGCCCGGCCGCGAGGTCCTCGAGCCGCGAGGTGGCCAATGGATGTCGGAGTAGACTCTTGGGCGTAAACAGGACCAGTGGCCGCTGCCGTGAGCGCTTGGCCTGCCGCCGCAGCAAGTGGAAGTACTGCGCCGGGGTGGTACAGTTGGCCACTCGGATGTTGCCCTCTGCGGCGAGGTGAAGGAATCGGGCCATTCTGGCGCTGGAATGTTCGGGGCCTTGACCCTCGTATCCATGTGGGAGCAGAAGCGTAAGACGAGTGGTGAGTCCCCACTTGGCCAGTCCCGCCGAGATAAACTGGTCGATGATGACCTGGGCGGCGTTCACGAAATCGCCGAACTGGGCTTCCCAGAGCACCAGGGCCTCCGATGCCGCGACACTGTAACCGTATTCGAAGCCAAGGGTCGCGAGCTCGGATAACGGGCTGTTGTGCAGCTCGATGGGCGCCAACGCACCGGGGAGGCTCCTGATAGGAGCCGTGGTTGCGCCGGTGTTCACGTCGTGAAGGACGAGGTGCCGCTGGCTGAACGTGCCGCGCTCGGTGTCCTGTCCGGTGAAGCGCACGGGCACGCCCTCGGTCAGGAGCGATCCCAGGGCCAGCGCCTCGGCGTGAGCCCACTCGATGCCTCCCCCCGGGCCAAGGGCAGCGCGCCGGCGTTCGAGTTGCTTCTGAAGCTTGGGATGAACCGCGAACCCCTCGGGCCAGCTGTGGAGCTGCTCGTTCAGCGCCTTCAGGAACTCGGGCGCGAGGGCGGTCTCGACCTCCTGCCCCGGCCCACTCAGCCGAACTGGATGCTCCTCTCTGGTAATCCGTCCCATGCTGGCCTTGAACGCCTGCTGGATATCCATCAGGCGCTGGTAGGCCTGAGCTGCCTCCCGGTCCGCCTCGTCCTGGGTGATGGCACCCGCTTCGATCAGGGTTCGGGCGTATAGCTCGCGCACGCTCGGCAGATTCTTGATTCGCTCATACATGAGCGGCTGGGTATACGCCGGCTCGTCGCCCTCGTTGTGGCCGTGGCGGCGGTAGCCGACCAGATCGATGACGAGGTCCTGGTGAAACCGGTCCCGATAGGCCATGCCCAGCCGGACCGCCGAGAGACAGGCCTCTGCATCGTCGGCATTGACGTGAACGATCGGAATGTCGAAGCCCTTGGCCAGATCGGACGCATATCGAGTGGAGCGGGCATCCTCCATGTCCGTGGTGAATCCGACCTGATTATTGGTGATCAGGTGGAGCGTTCCGCCCGTGCGGTATCCCTTCAGGGCGCCCAGGTTCAGCGTCTCCGCCACGACACCCTGGGCGGCGAAGGCCGCATCGCCATGAATGGCCACAGGCAGGGCCGCCGTAGGATCATGGTGGGCGTCCCGGCCACGACGCTGAGTCTGCTTGGCTCGGGCCCGGCCGTCCACGACCGGGGCGACGAACTCCAGATGGCTCGGGTTGGGCGAAAGACTGACGGTGATCGCCTTGCCGGTCGAGGTCTTGTAGGCACCCTCGGCACCGTGGTGGTACTTCACGTCACCGGTACCGCCCTCCGGCGTGAGCTGTCCGCCTTCAACCTGACGGCCACCCTCGAACTCGGCAAAGATCGTCTCGTACGGCCTGCCGATGGTGTGCGCCAGGACATTGAGCCGGCCGCGATGAGCCATGCCGATCACGACGTCCCGGGCTCCGGACTCGGCGGCGCTCTCGATCGTCAGATCGAGCATCGGGACCAGCATGTCCACACCCTCGATGGAGAACCGCTTTTGCCCCAGATAGGCCTTGTGCAGGAAGCGCTCGAGCGCCTCGACCTGCGTCAGCCGCTGGAGGAGCCGGCGCTGCTGCTCCGACGGGAGCGGCTTCCGATAGGCCCCGGACTCGATCTTCTCCCTGAGCCAGACCCGCTCCTCATGGGTCGAGATATGCTCGATCTCGTATGCCATGGTTCCGCAGTAGGTGGCTTGGAGATAGGGCAGCGATTCGGCCAGGGTGCGGCCCGGAACCGCGATCCGGAGCACGCGGGAGGGAATGGCCGCCATGACTTCCGGGGTCAGCCCGAGACCGTTCGGATCCAGAGCCGGGTCGCCGATCGGCTCGGTGCCGAGGGGGTCGAGCCGGGCCGCCAGGTGGCCGTGCATCCGGAACGCCTTCACCAGCGCCATCGCCGCGGCGACGTGGTACATCATCTCGGGCGGAACCGTCTCGGGTGCCGCCTGAGGCCGTGGTGCCGCCTTGGCCACTCGGTAACTCGCCGAGGAGAGCTCCAGGCTCTCGGCGATCAGCTCGTAGAACCCCTCCTCGCCCTGAAGCAGCCGGTCCACGATCGCCAGGAACGCCCCCGACTCGGCTCCCTGGATGATGCGATGGTCATAGGTACTGGTGACGGTCATGACCTTGCTGAGGCCGAGCTCAGCCATGCGCTCGGGGGTAGCGGTGACAAACTCCGCCGGATAGCCGATCGCACCGACGGCGATGATGCTCCCCTGGCCGGCCATGAGACGAGGCACCGATGCGGAAGTGCCGAGTCCGCCTGGGTTGGTGAGCGACATGGTTGCCCCGGCGAAGTCGTCGGGCATCAGCTTGTTGCCACGCGCCTTTTCCACCAGAGCTTCGTAGGCGGCGTGAAAACCAGCGAAGTCCATCGTGTCGGCGCGCTTGATCACCGGGACCACCAGGCCGCGGCTCCCGTCTTTCCGCTGCACGTCGACGGCCAGGCCGAGCGCGATACCTTGGGGCTGCGCTCGGTGGGGCACGCCATCGATCAGCACCAGCGAGTGACCCATCACGGGCATCTGCTTTGTGGCCTGGACCAGTGCGTAGGCGATCAGGTGGGTGAACGAGATCTTCTGGGCTCGACCGGCAGCCTGGAGTGCGGCATTGAGGCCGCGGCGACGCTCCTCGAGCACGGACACGGAGAGCTCGCGGAAGGTCGTCGCGGTGGGGACCGTGAGGCTTTCCGTCATGTTGGCGACGAGCTTGGCCGCGGGGCCCTTGATCGGGCTAAGGCCTGCGGCCGGCGGGGAGGCGGGGAGGCGGGGAGGCGGGGAGGATTGCTCAGCTACCTGCTTCCCCGCTTCCCCGCTTCCCTGCTTTCCCGCCTCGCGCCCATTGCTCTCGCCCACGACGCCGCTTTCGAACAGACGACGCCATTCGGGCCCGACGGCGGACGGGTCCTTCAGAAACTCCTCGTACATGGCCTGCGCGAACCCCGCGTTGGCCGTCTCGAACACGTTCGGATCCACGCTCACATCCCGCTGAAGTGCGTGTCAGGCCTCGATCCCGGAAGATAACGGCTCCTAGACCGTCAGGCTGACGCGGTCGTCACAAATGCCCGGTAGCGGTCGGCTTCTTCCGCGACTCGCGCTGGGTCCCAGCCCAGCTCCTCGCCCATCAGCTCGGCCACACGCCGAGCAGCCAACGCGCCATGATCCGAGTGTTCGTAGAACAGATGGAAGCGCCGCACCAATACGTCTTCAACCGTTTGTGCCAGCTCGCGGCGCACGGCATGCACCACCTCGGCTTCGATGGCAGGATGAGGGGGAAGCAGCCGGCGGAGCAGTCCCCGGTCCGCGCCTCCCAGGTTGAAGATGCCCGCCGCTTCGGTGCCATAGTGCCGCAGCAGATGATCCACGCTCGGCGCGGGTATCCCCAATTCGAGCCCCCGCTCCCGAAACTGACTCAGATCGGCCGCCTCTCCACCCGGGAGGGGCTCCTCATCGGTACGCGCCTCCGCATGGCGACGACGGCCATCCCGGTGGCGGAGCTCTCGCATGGCCTGATCCACCGCCTCGGCTGCCATCGAACGGTAGGTCGTCAGCTTCCCGCCGACGACCGTCAGCATCCCGCCGGAGCCTTGCACGATGGCGTGCTCCCGGGGTCTGCTCGATGCAGAGCGACGGCCCTGGTCGACGATCAGTGGGCGAAGTCCCGCCCAGCTGGCGCGGACATCCTCCATGCCGAGTCGGGCGCTGGGAAAGCGGGAGTTGAC
>DASYVW010000374.1:0-7659 GCA_035936675.1 Gemmatimonadales bacterium | reverse complement strand
GGAGGTTGGAGCTGTACGAGATTGCCGCCGTCCTACTGCGGGATATAGTGGCGACGGTCGCGTTCGTTACCACCTTCCTCTCCCATCGGCCGCGCGCCATCCCCGCCCGGGCTGGCGGCAAGGCCGTGACTGTGGCGCAAGTGCTGACGCTGGTGGCGTTTCTACTCAACTCTCCCCTGCTCCGACCGATGGCCTGGGCAACCGGCGCGATCGCCATCTACGCCATCTGGGACTACTACCGGGTAGCGCCGAGGACAGAGCGAAGGGTAGGCGAGTAGCATGGCGCGGGAGACCAAGCGGGCAACAGTGATCTGGCAGCAGGGCCTCCGCTTTACCGGCAGCGAGCCCGGGGGGCCAGCCATCACGCTGGATGGTGACAATGCCATGGGCCCAGGACCGATGCTCACGTTGCTGCTTGCGGCGGCTGCCTGCAGCGGGTCCGATGTGGTGGTGATCCTGGAGAAGATGCGGGTCAATCTTCGCGGGCTTCGCATCGAGGTTGCCGGGACCCGGCGGGAGGAGGAACCCCGGCGCTACGTGGCCATCCATCTGGACTATCACCTGGGTGGCGAAGGGATCGACCCGGTGAAGGCCCGCCGAGCCATTGATCTCTCGCTGGAGAAGTACTGCTCGGTGATCCATTCACTCGCCCGCGATATAGCCGTCACGTATGCACTTTCCCTGGACTGAGCTGCTCGTGGCCGCCTGCGCGGCTCTGAGCGCGACTCCAGGAAACACGCAACAGATTGGTGAGATCGGTATCCAGGGGATCGTGACATCGTCCGACCCGGCGTTGGTAGTCGTTGGGCCTTACGGCGCGCTCCGCACCTCTGGACGGACCCGTGTCTCGGCCTCCGCGGGTGGGGGTGCTTCGGACGGTGCCTTTGCCTGGCGGGCCGAAGCCTTGGGGCACTTTCTGCTCAGTCCGGACCGGCGGCATGGGTGGGGTGTGTACGTGGCCGGTGGGCTTGCGGCGGTAGGCGGACCGGTCAACCGGGGGTACATCGTACTCACCCTGGGGGCCGAGGGACGCCCCGGGGGCTCATCTGGCTGGGTTGCGGAGGTTGGTATCGGTGGTGGGGTCAGGATCGGTCTGGGGTATCGCTGGCGACGGTTCCCCCGAACCTGGCGGAAATAACAACGCCCCGGGAACCTGCCCGGGGCGTTTTCGTCGTTCCTGCGATTGTTCAGGCCGCGCCCGACTCCACGACGAGGCGGCGAACCGGCTGGCAATAACGCTCACCCAGCATTCGGATCTGCGCCAGCTCGTCCTTGCTCAGGTCCTCGTACCGATCTGCTACGTAACCCATGGTGTCGTCCAACCAGTCCTTCTGGTGCTCCGGGAGGGCGTCGATCACGCCACAGCGGAGTATGTGACTGAACAGCTCATCGCGGGCCTGGGCGAACGAAGCCGCCTCAGGGATACTGCGGGTTTTCTTTTGACTCATGCACCATCCTTTGGGCGTTCAAATCAGGATTCTGGGCTCTTACTAAGCTGAATTATAACCGGTTGCACTATTTGGTGCAAAGCAGACAGACTCATAGCTGCCGTCCTCCGACTCATTATCTTTATCGGCCGGAAAAACATGAACTTGACCGAGGGCGACGCGCGCCCTCGAGGTATCTATGGCTGATCATGACGAGGTGTATGGGAAGGAGCGGGCGGAGCGGCTTGTGGCCCTCCTGCGGGCCCTGGCGGTCCGCATCCAGGAGCTCGACCGGAAAGGCCAGCTGCTCGGCGGTGGGCCGGAACTGCTGCGCATGATGGGAGATGCGCGGAGCGAGCTATTCTACTACGAGGTCCGCTCGACCTACGACACGCCGGAAGTGGCAGACAACCGCCGGATCGTGGAAGAGGCCGAGCGGCAGGATTCCTTTTTGCCGGACGAACCGGAGGACGACGAGCCATGGCGGCCAACCAGGCCGGAATGAAGCGCTTCTACGCAGTGTTCGGCGCCGTGGCCGTGATCGGACTCGGAGCACTCGCATACCTGACAACCAGGCCCCAAACGGTCAGCATTCCGGCCAACGTCACGGTCCAGCCCTCGGACACCTCCGGCTTCCGCGGGTACCTGAAAGGATCGCCTGATGCTCCGGTTGAGATCACCGAGTTCGCAGACTACCAGTGTCCCTTCTGCCAGACCTTTGCCACTCTGCAGATGCCCACCATCGAAGAGCGTTTGATCAACACCGGTCGGCTCCGCTGGCGCTACCGTGACTTTCCGTTGCAGCAGCATTCGTTCTCCCGACTGGCGGCCCACTCGGCGGCATGCGCCGACGAACAGGAGAAATACTGGGAGCAGCACAAGCGCATCTACGAGGGGCAGACGGAATGGGCCACCGCACGCGACGCGGCACCGATATTCCGGCGATACGCCCAAGCCGGTGGCCTGGACCTCGGGCGTTACGACGCGTGCATGAAGGCTGGGAAGTACGCCGGCCGGATCCAGGCTAGCCTCAACGAGGGAATTCAGGTTGGCGTGAACTCGACCCCGACACTCCTGGTGGGTAACAAGCTCTATCGTGGCCGCTTTGACTCGGATGCCATAACCAAACTGGTGGATTCTCTGGCGCCCCGCAGCGCACAATGATATATCGTATGAGCGCGGCGTTCCTGAGCCTCGCCGGGCTCTTCATCTCCGGGTACCTCTACCTTTACAAGGTCGGACGGATCGGGTCTCTGGCCTGTGGCACCGGCGGCTGTGAGACGGTGCAGCTGAGCCCGTGGAGCCGGTTCGCCGGTCTCGAGGTCTCGCTCATCGGTGTGCTCGGCTACGCCGGTCTCCTGGCGATCAGCCTCGCATCGCTCCAGCCAGGCGCTCGGCAGTGGCCGATCCGGGCGATCGCGGTCGCCGCCGGCATCGGGGTAGTCTTTACCCTGTACCTCACCTATCTGGAGCTCTTCATCATTCACGCCATCTGCCGCTGGTGCGTCGCCTCGGGCGTCATCATCGTGGCGATCTTCGTTGCGGCGTTGCTCGACCAGCGCCGGCAGCCCCGGATCAGGGTGTCATAAGATGTCGGTCGATCCCAAGGCTTCACCTACCGGCAAACATCTCGCCATCCTGGCGTTCGGGGCCATCGGCGTGGTGTACGGCGACATCGGCACCAGCCCGCTCTACGCCCTGAAGGAATGTTTCATCGGGACCCATGGGGTGCCGGTCACCAAGCCCAACGTGCTTGGCGTGCTGTCGCTCATTTTCTGGTCGCTGAACTTCATCGTCACTTTCAAGTATCTCAGCGTCGTCATGCGGGCGGACAATCAGGGCGAGGGCGGCATCCTCGCGCTGCTGGCCCTGGTGCGGCCCCATGGTCAAGACCGCCTGTCGGGGAAATACCGCTGGCTCGTGGCGATCGGGCTGTTCGGCGCTGCACTGCTCTATGGCGATGGGATCATCACCCCGGCCATCTCGGTGCTCGGCGCGGTGGAGGGGCTCGCCGTGGCCACGCCTGCGCTGCAGCAGTGGATCGTGCCGGTCGCGGTGGTGATCATCTCGGCCCTGTTTGCGGTGCAACGCAGGGGCACGGCCGGCATCGGCGCCATCTTCGGGCCGGTAACAACCATCTGGTTCATCTGCATCTCGGTGCTCGGGATCATGGGCATCATGCGCCACCCCTCGGTGCTAGTAGCACTCAACCCCTGGTATGCCGCCAGTTTTCTTTGGCAGCAGGGGTGGAAAGGGCTCATGGTGTTGAGCGCGGTGGTACTGGTGGTCACCGGCGCCGAGGCGCTGTACGCCGACATGGGGCATTTCGGGAAGCGCCCCATCCGGGTGGCCTGGTATCTGATCGTGCTGCCGGCGCTGGTGCTCAATTACTTCGGCCAGGGTGCCATCCTGCTCGAGTCGCCCGCCGCGGCACGTAACCCGTTCTACGCGCTGGTGCCCGGCTGGGCATTGTACCCCATGGTGGGGATCGCCACAGCGGCGGCCATCGTGGCCTCTCAGGCGCTGATCTCGGGCGCGTTCTCGCTCACCCGGCAAGCGATCCAGCTCGGCTATTCGCCACGCATGAACATCGTGCACACGTCGAGCAGCAAGATCGGCCAGATCTACATACCCCAGGTGAACAACGCGCTCTGGATCGCCTGCATCGGCCTGGTGGTGGCCTTCCGGTCCACCAACAATCTGGCGGCGACGTACGGAGTCGCGGTCACCGGCACGATGGCGACCACGACCGTCCTGCTCCTGGTCGTGGCGCGAAACCACTGGAAATGGAGCCTCTGGAAAGTCGCGCTAATCGGCGGGCTCTTCCTGATCGTGGACCTGACGTTCCTCGTCACCAACCTCTTCAAGATCGCGTATGGCGGCTGGTTCCCGCTCACCGTGGCTGGGGTGATCTACCTGCTCATGTCTACCTGGAAGAAGGGCCGGACAAGGCTTTCCGAGATCGTGCGAGAGAACACGCTGCCGCTGGAGCTGTTCCTCCCCGATATCGCCAAGCGGCGGCCGCAACGGGTGCCCGGGATGGCCGTATTTCTCACGTCAGCTCCGGGCGGGGCGCCTCCAGTTCTGCTGCACCATCTGAAGCACAACAAGGTGCTCCATGAGAAGGTGATGCTGCTGTCGGTGATGGGGCACGAAGTCCCTCAGGTCCCTGAAAGCGATCGGGTGAGGTGCCGCGATCTGGGCGAGGGGTTCTACGAAGTGATGGCGCATTACGGGTTCATGGAGACTCCCGATGTGCCCTCGGTGCTTCAATCCCTTGCGTTGCAGGCGCGGGACGGCGGGAAGAAAATACCGGTGGAGATCATGACGACCTCCTTCTATCTGGGACGAGAGACCCTGATCCCGGTGTCCGGCCGGCGGAAGACCAAGACCCCGAGGGCTGCGCCGGCCGTCGACGGCGGCCCGGCCATGCCGGCGATGGCCCGCTGGCGCAAGAAGCTCTTCATCCTCATGACCCGGAACGCCCAGTCCGCGACGGCATTCTTCGGTCTACCGCCCAACCGGGTGGTGGAGCTGGGCGCGCAGATTCAATTCTAGCCCTCCTTATCCTCATACATGTCCTTCAGCCGGCTCACCACGGCCGGATCCGCCAGCGTCGTCGTGTCGCCGAGGGTGCGGCCCTCCGCGATGTCCTTCAGCAGCCGGCGCATGATCTTTCCGCTCCGGGTCTTGGGAAGATCGGCTGAGAACACAATGTCGTCCGGCCGGGCGATGGCCCCGATCTTCTTCACCACGTGGTCTTTGAGGTCGTCCTTCAGCGCTGCGGTGGGCTGCCTTCCCTCCTTGAGCGTGACGAAAGCGGCGAGGGCCTGGCCCTTGAGATCGTGGGCCCGGCCGACCACGGCCGCCTCCGCGACCGCCGGGTGATCCACCAGCGCGCTCTCCACTTCCATCGTCCCGATGCGGTGCCCCGCCACGTTCAGCACGTCATCCACGCGTCCCAGAATCCACCAGTAGCCGGCGTCGTCGAGCTTGGCTCCATCGCCGGCAAAGTAGCGACCGGGGAACCGGCTCCAATAGGTCTCCTGGTACCGCTCGTCGTCTCCGTAGATGGTGCGGAGCATCCCGGGCCAGGGCTGCGTCAGAGTCAGAAAGCCGCCGCCTTTGTCCAGCCGCTTGCCGGTGGAATCGACCAGCTCGGCCGAGATGCCGGGAAACGGCACCGTAGCCGAGCCCGGTATTGTGGTGGTCACCCCGGGAAGCGGCGTGATCATGATGCCGCCGGTCTCGGTTTGCCACCAGGTATCGACGATCGGGCAGCGTTTACCGCCGATGTTCTCGTGATACCAGATCCAGGCTTTGGGGTTGATCGGCTCGCCGACGGTACCGAGCAGCCGGAGGGTGGACAGGTCGTGCTTGTCGGGGTGCTCCGCGCCCCACTTCATGAAGGCGCGAATGGCGGTCGGTGCGGTATAGAGGATGGTCACGCCATACGTCTCGACTAGACTCCAGAACCGGTCGCGCCCGGGCCAGTCAGGCGCCCCCTCGTACATCACGACCGTGGCACCATTGGCGAGAGGGCCGTAGACCACGTAGGAATGGCCGGTGACCCAGCCAATATCGGCGGTGCACCAGAAGACGTCCTCCTCCCGCAGGTCGAAGACATATTTGGTTGTAGCCGCGACCTGGGTGAGATACCCTCCCGTGGTGTGCACGATTCCCTTGGGCTTTCCAGTCGTGCCCGAGGTGTAGAGGATGAACAGCAGATCCTCGGCGTCCATCGGCTCGGGCTTGCAGTCGGTGGAGGCTTGCTGCAGCAGCCGGTGCCACCAGTGGTCGCGTCCCTCCTGGATAGCGGGAAAGGCCTCGTCGCCCAGGCGCTGTACGACAATGCAGTGTTTGATCGAGGGACAGCCCGCCAGCGCTTCGTCGGCGAAGCGCTTGAGTGGGAGGACCTGCCCCCGCCGGTATCCGCCGTCCGCGGTGATCAGGGCGACGGCTTGCGCATCGTTGATCCGGTCTCGTAGCGACTCGGCGGAGAATCCTCCGAACACCACGGAGTGCACCGCGCCGATCCGCGCGCAGGCCAGCATAGCGATGGCCGCCTCCGGGATCATCGGGAGGTAAATCGCCACCCGGTCGCCCCGCTTGATGCCGAGCCCCTTGAGCGCGTTGGCGCAGCGACGAACTTCGCGCGCGAGGTCCCAATAGGTCAGAACCCGCCGATCTCCCGGCTCGCCCTCCCACACGATCGCCGCCTTGTTGCGACGCGGGCCCGCCAGGTGCCGGTCGAGACAGTTGGCCGATACGTTCAGCTTGCCGTCGACGAACCAGCGTGCGTGCGGTGGCTTCCAGTCGAGCACCTGGCGCCAGGGGGACATCCAGTCGAGCGCGCGGGCCTGCTCCTCCCAGAACCGCGTTGCATCGCGGCCTGCGGTATAGAGAGCCTCGGTGGCCGCCGCACGAGCGGCGAATGCCGGCGGTGGAGGAAAGCGTCGCTGTTCGGAGAGGAGAGTTTCGAGTTGGTCCTTCATTGCCATAGGGGGTAAGAGACAGGGCAAAGCTAAAGGCCCCACGCGGCCGTTGTAAGAGCGAAGCCGCGCGCACCCGCTACTTTTGCAGTGGTCTGCCGCGGAGTGCGGTGGGCGCAGGTACTGCAAGAGTTGGTAAGAGGCCTCGCAAAAGATTGAGAATCCGAAGCTTGTCGTCAGTGGCACCAGTCTCGCTTTTCTACGTGCAAGACCGCGGAGTCTGTGGTCGAGCGCGAATCCGCCCGATAAGAGCACACCCGGAGTGATTCGGGGCCGCAAAACTAGAGGTCTCGCCTGGTCGAATGTACCAGGTTGAGATAGCTCGGTGCCGAAGGAGGATTGAATGAGGTCCCCGCACGATGCAGAGCGCAGCATGGACGCGCCGGAAACCCTCGGTCTAGATGTCCGAGTCGAGATCCGAAAGGCCGCCATCAAGCTGCTGGAGGAGATGCCCGAGGGAATAGGACGGCTCGTGATCGACCTCGGGCGCACTCGGAATGTGGACTCGGCCGGACTGGGCGCTCTGATGCTCATTCAGCGCCGCGCCGCCGAGCGCCGCCAGGTGGTCGCGTTGCGAAACGTCAGCGACGAGATTCGTTTCCTTCTCGTACTCACCAAGCTGGACGACCTGTTTCAGCTCGAATCGGCCTACGCCTGAGGAAAGGGCGGTACCGCGGACAGGCGGTACGGCGGACAGGCGGTACCCCGCCGCCCTCCTCCCAGCCCAGGCGGTAGGGCGG
>DASYVW010000373.1:0-3062 GCA_035936675.1 Gemmatimonadales bacterium | reverse complement strand
AGATCGGATTTGATAGGGCGAACCGCGCGGAGGTTGTATCTTCCTCTCACCCGCACCACCTGATCTCATCTTCCCGGGGCATCGGCTTGCAGGAGCACGTCACCCTATTACCGCCCCAGGCGCGCCCCCAGGATTCCAAGGGGATCTCGGCGTCCCTTCCGCCGGATCTGATGGAGCAGGTCCGCTCTCGGGTGGCCGTCCTTGCCCTGCTCCTCTTCATTGCCTTCGCCTTCGATCCCGTCCTCTACCTTGTCGGCTGGACGATCGGCACGCTCAGCGGGGTCCCGGTGGTTCTGGACAACGTCGGGTTCATGTTGGCCGACTTGGCCTTGGCCATCGCCTCCGCCGGCCTATGGTGGGTGGCGCGCGGAGGTTCCGTCTCGCCGTCCCGGCTCCATACCGTGGGCTTGATCTATCAGATCGTCATCTGCTTCCAGATATCGGTCACCATTTTCTGGCAGTGGTACTTGCAGAAGGGGCACCTGCCTCCCATCACGTGGGTGCCCATGGTTGTCGCTGTCTTCCCGTTGATCATGCCGGGTCCTCCGCGCCGCATGCTCGCGGCTGCCGTGATAGCCGGCGCGATGTCGCCGTTGGCGCTCTACATCCTGGACAGCTCGGGCAAAGTGACCGCCGGAGGTGACGACTACTTCCGAGCGGTCGTCGGTCCTTTGTTGGGCATCGCGTTTGCCTACATGGGGGCCCGGGTCGTCTATCGGCTGGGCCGGGAGGTGGCGGCCGCGCGCGAGCTGGGGAGCTACCGGCTGGAGGAGCGGCTGGGGCAGGGAGGCATCGGCGAGGTCTGGCGAGCCCGGCATCGCATGCTGGCTCGTCCCGCGGCCATCAAGCTCATCCGGCCGACAGGGACAGGGAACGGGGGGGCGGCTATTTCGAAAGAGTCGATGAGCCGGTTCGAGCGCGAGGCCCAGGTCATCGCTCGCCTCCGGTCGCCACAAACCGTGGATATCTTCGACTTCGGCGTGGCCGACAACGGCTCGTTCTACTATGTGATGGAGCTACTGGAGGGACTCGACGCCGATGCTCTGGTGCGGCGCTTCGGTCCGGTGCCCGCCGAGCGAGCCGTTTACCTCCTCACCCAGATCTGCCACTCACTTTCCGAGGCGGAGTCGTGCGGGCTGATCCATCGCGACATCAAGCCGGCGAACATCTTTCTTTGCCGCTACGGTGAGGATTGCGACTTCGTGAAGGTGCTGGACTTTGGGCTGGTGAAGGGGTTCGATGAGTCGAAGGAGGCCGGCCCGGCTCTCACCCGCGAAAACATGGTCCACGGTACTCCGGCGTTCATCGCCCCGGAGCAGGCGCTGGGCCGAGCCGACGTCGATGCCCGGGTGGACATCTACACCACCGGTTGCGTTGCCTACTGGTTGCTCACCGGTCAGCTCGTCTTCACCGCAGACACCCCGATGGGCTACCTCATGCACCACATCCACACGCCGCCGCGCCCGCCCTCGACCTTGGCGGAGCTGCCGATCCCGCCGGCCCTCGAGCGGCTGGTTCTATCCTGTTTGGCCAAGGACCCAACCCAGAGGCCACAGTCGGCGAAGGAGCTTTCGCGTCGTCTCATGGAGATCGAGAGCGCAAACCCCTGGACCGAAGATCGGGCGCGAGAGTGGTGGGACAGGCATCAACCGGGGCAAGCCCGGGCCGGCGCGGCGGCGATCGGGCGTGAGCTGGCGGCTCGCTGAGTCGAAAGTGATGCTCCTCCTCGCCCTTGTTCTCAGCCTGGTATCACCTGGCCAAGCAGGCTGTCGCACCATTCCCGACACCGCCCGCATCACCTCGATCGGCAGGTTTTCAGACATGCAGTTCACGGAGGAGCATGCGTACGGCCGCGCGGTTGACCTGTGGCGCGCCGGCAACTGCGTCTTCGGGCTTTTGGAAGTCTCCGAGGGTCCTGCGGGGGATACCCCAACCGGTCTGCTGACGGAGGTCCGGTCCACTCCCGCTGGAGCGTTGGGCTTCATCGCCAAGTTGACCACGGGCATCACGACTGTGGACGGCTCCACCGCATGGGTTCCATCACGCGATCTCTTCGTATTCACCGGGCGGCTCGGCCCGACGGCACTCGAGGGGAATTTGCGCAGATCGAACGGGTTGAGACGGGACATCGAGCCGGCCGACATCCACATCGTGCTGCGGCGAGTGCCGGAGCAGGATGGCTTGTTCGACGAGGCAAAGACATACGGCGCCTGGCGCGAGGCTGTCGAACCGATTCTGCGATTCCGCGGTCCCAAGTGGTAAGGGCTCTCGACCAGTCACCGGAAGGTGCCGGGACTCACTTGATAGACCACGTGGTGCGTTCCGACCTCATCCTCCGGCGCCCAGAAGCCGAGTTGTTCGGTCCAACGGGTGGTTTGAAGCCGCCGCCCCCGTAGCGTCAGGAAGCCTCCGGCTCGGGTGGTGACCACGCCGAGCTTTCGGAGATCG
The DNA here is from genome assembly GCA_035936675.1 of Gemmatimonadales bacterium. Lineage (GTDB taxonomy): Bacteria > Gemmatimonadota > Gemmatimonadetes > Gemmatimonadales > GWC2-71-9 > CAVVWJ01. The sequence goes on along the minus strand of DASYVW010000373.1, from coordinate 614 downwards.
GCTAGGCCGCGGAAGGCTGTCGAGCTACGCGTGGCCACGATCCGGCGCGCGGCCAAGGGTCCGATGCCCGGAACCCGCACGAGCTCTTCGTACGACGCCGTGCCGACTTCGATCGGAAACTGCTCGGGGTGCGCCAGCGCCCACGCACTTTTGGGGTCGAGGGCAAGCGGAAGATTTCCGCTCGGCTCGTATACGACCTCCTCCGGATCGAATCCGTACTCTCCCAGCAGATACGCCGCCTGATAGAGCCGGTGCTCGCGTAGTGCCGGAGCGGCCGGTGCGCCTTCCAGCGGTGTATCGCTGATGGGCCGGAATGCGCTGAAATGGGGGTGGTGCACGCCGCCGCCGGCCTTGAGCTGCGTGATGGTGCCCAGCAGTGATCGGTCGGTGTCGGGGGTAGCGCCAACCACGAACTGGATGGTCATGCCGGAGGCGCCTCCGGGTTGCAGCGGGTCCTTCGGCTTGCCATGGGCTTGGGCCTCACGTTCGAGGACCACCAGCTTTCGAACCCGCTCGAAATCGTGCAGCGTGGTCGCGAAACTCTTCTCCGGCGCAATCTGGGCCAGGCTCTTGCCACAGGGTGCCTCGAAATTGAGTGAAACTCGGCTGGCCAG
>DASYVW010000372.1:0-2413 GCA_035936675.1 Gemmatimonadales bacterium | reverse complement strand
TCCAAACGGCGCACGGTGGTGCGTTGCTCGCTGAGGCGGTTTCGAACGGCATCCTCTTCAGTCGCGCGCCCGGTCAGCTCGGCCTGAATTCGCTCGTGTTCGGCCGCGGCCGCGTTCCGGTCCTCGTCTGCAGCCGCCTGCTCGATGGCGGCATGGGATGCTCGCTGCTGCATGTGAGCCCGCTCCTCGGCTGCGCGGAGCCGCCGCGATGATGCATTGGCGAGCCGCTCGGCCGCGAGCGCCAGGTCTCCGTCGATTCTGCCGATCTGCACCTGAAGCGTGGCGAGACGCCGGGTGATCTCGGTTCGCTGGGCCTCGGCGGCCGCGCGGGCGCGGGCCAGCTGTTCTCGGCCGGCCTCTCCTTCCGACAGGTGCCGACGAGTCGAAGGCAGCAGATCGGCCAGCTCGGCGAACCGCGCTTCCATGCCGGCCGCTTCTCCGGCCAGTCGATCGAGCAGACGCCGGGCCAGGGTGAGCTGGACGGTGAACTTCTCCTCGGTCAGCTTCGCGTGCCGTTCGGCCTTGCCGCGCTGGCGGGCAAGGCTGCGGATCTGGGACTGCACCTCGGAGACCAGGTCATCAACCCGCTGGAGGTCGACGGCGGTTTCTTCCAGCCGGCGTTCGGTGCTGTGCTTCCGGTCGCGATAGAGTCCGATCCCCGCTGCCTCCTCGAAAAGAGACCGCCGCTCTTCGGCACGGTCCGACAGGAGGAGGTCGATCATCTTGGCCTCGATGACGACGCCGGCATCACTTCCGAGTCCGGTGCCTCGCAATAGATCCTGGATGTCGCGCAGGCGCACCGGTGAGCCGTTGAGCAGATAGTCGCTCTGTCCCGAGCGCGAGAGACGCCGGGTGACCACGACCTCCCGGTATGCGATCGGCAGGTCACCATCACTGTTGTCGAGAAAGAGCGAGACCTCCGTAACGTTCACGGGCCGCCGGGCCGCCGAGCCCTGGAAGATCACGTCCTCCATCTTGCCACCGCGCAGGAGCCGAGCCGACTGCTCGCCGAGCACCCAGCGCACCGAATCCGAAACGTTGGATTTGCCGCATCCGTTGGGACCTACAATGGCGGTCACGCCCTCCTCGAAGGTGAGCGTCACCGTATCGGCAAACGATTTGAACCCGGAGAGTTCGAGCTTGGTGAGCTTCATGCCGGCGTTCCCGGTGACGAGGGGAGCCCTATTGAGTCGACTGATCCTGGGCGGTGACGATGAACGACGGCATACCCAATTTCCGGCCGGTTTCCTCCGCCTGCTCTCTGGTTGCGTATGGGCCGAGCACTACGCGGAAGAGCTCTCCCGAGCGCCGGGGAGTCAGCACCGCGGCCGGCAGGCCGGCAGCCCTGAGCTTGTCCGATAGCTCGCTGGCCCAAGTCGGATTCTGAGAACTACTCACCTGGAGATAGACGGTTGGCCGGGTGGGGCCGGTATCGGAGGCGGCGAGCGCCGCCGAATCGGCCTCGATTGGTAGCTCATTCTCCTGGGCCGGTTTCCAGGCGAGCGGCAGCCAGAAATCGGCCGCGCCACCTTTGATCCGCCCGGCCTCAGTGAAGCCTTTGGCGGATAGGTCGAGAGCGACCAGATCAGTTCCTCGCCGGACGAGCAGGGTATGGGGAGGCGCAACGGCCGGCAGGTCCTCGGTCCAGCGCGCGGCGGTGGAACCAAGGTACTTACCGCTCCCCATGTCGATCACCCAGACCGAGTCGCCCACCTGAGGCTGCACCAGGAGCCAGTTGCCGTACATGTCGCCGCGGAGCGCCCGAGCGGGGCCGGGCAGCTCGATCTCCCGCAGGTGAGTGCCCTCGAACCGATCGAGCACGAGGAGGGGCGCGGCCGCGCGCGCAATGTAGATCCGGTGGCCCGAGGGCGAAAAAAGCACGGCGCGGGCGTCGCCGTCTACCGGGATCAAGTGCGGCTTGGACTTGTTCTGGGGGGTATACAACACGACAGCCGTGTCGGCTGCGACCGCGATCAGGTCACCGAGAAAGGTAGCGGCCACCTGACCTTCGGGTATCGGCGTGGACGTGGGCGCCTGGTCCGAGCCGAGAAACTCCAGTTCCGGATGACTCCCGCCGAGGCGAGCCAGCAACGCACCGTCGATGGTTCCGTGCAGCTCGGTCGGTTTGCCCTGCAGCTTGGAGCGAAAGCGAACGGGCGTGCGGCGCACGAGCTGAGTGACGGTGCTTCCGGTGTCCACCGCATAGAGTGCTCCGTCGGGGCCCAGAGTGGCGAACCGGACGTTCTCGAGGTAGGTGCGGACCCGGCGGGTATCGAGATCGAGGGCGACGACGTTGTTCTTCCGATCGAGAGCGAATACCAGTCCCTGCTCGGCGTCCGCACCCACGGGAGTTGCAATGGGAGGAAGCGCATCGGCCGCCTTCCAGGCCGCAGAGTCGAGGGAGGGTACCCGG
>DASYVW010000371.1:0-1852 GCA_035936675.1 Gemmatimonadales bacterium | reverse complement strand
CTTGAGCACGGCAACTAACCCTTTGCCATCAGGGGCCAGATCGTCCAGCATGTACTCAACGTAGGGCTCTTCCTCAGGTGTGTCAAGTATATTATTACGACAAATCTTGATTGTGGAGGATTTCGGATGAGCACCGAGGATGTGAAGGCAACGGTCCGTGAGCGGTACGGTCAGGCAGCCCGGCAGGTGTCGGACGGTGCGAAATCTTCCTGTTGCTCAACCACGTGCTGTGGCGGGTCCGACGGCGATCCTATCAGCTCGAACCTCTACACCGAGGCCGAGACCGCGGTCCTACCCGAGAAGGCGGTACTGGCCTCCCTGGGATGCGGGAATCCCACGGCCCTGGCCGAGCTGCATCCGGGAGAGGTGGTCCTCGACCTGGGCTCGGGCGGCGGGATCGACGTTCTGCTCTCGGCCCGGCGGGTTGGCCCCGCTGGCAAGGCATATGGCCTCGACATGACTGACGAGATGCTCTCGCTCGCCCGGGAGAATCAGCGTAAGGCCGGGGTGGACAACGTGGAGTTCCTGAGAGGGGAGATCGAGGCCATTCCGCTTCCTGACAACTCGGTGGACGTGATCATCTCCAACTGCGTCATCAATCTTTCGACCGATAAGGGACGCGTTCTGAAGGAGGCATTCCGGGTGCTCAAGCCCGGTGGCCGCTTTGCCGTATCAGACGTGGTAATTCGAGGTGAAGTGCCTTCCGATGTGCGGCGTAGCATGGAGCTGTGGGTGGGCTGCGTCGCCGGAGCGCTGACTGAACCGGAGTACCACCAGCAGCTGTGGGAGGCGGGGTTCGAAGAAATTGGGATCGAGCCGACCCGCATTCATGAGTTCGACGACGCCAAGACATTCCTCTCCGGAGTGATGAGTGCCTTCGTTCGCGCCCGCAAGCCGAGAGGATAAGACCTCATGAAGTACGCACTGATCTCGGACGTGCACGCCAACCTACCCGCGCTCGAGGCTGTGCTCGCTGACATAAGCGCGCGATTGGACGTGGCCGCGACTTATCATCTGGGCGACCTGGTGGGATATGCCCCCTGGCCGGACCAGACGGTGGACCTCATCCAGAGTCACGGGATTGCCGGCGTGGCCGGCAACTACGACTCCACCGTTGGGACCGATTACAAGCACTGCGGCTGTCGCTACGAAGACCCGCGACAGGAAGAGCTTTCTCATATCAGCTACGGCTGGACCCGGCAGCATGTCTCTCCGAGTACCAAGCAGTTCTTGGCCGGGCTTCCCTTCCGGATCGACCTGCTGCCCAAGGGTGGGCACCTGACCGGCCCGCGAGTGGTCCTGGTCCACGGCACTCCAACCCTAAACACCCTGTACTGGACCGCGGACCGGCCGGATGATTTCTGCCTCAAGATGGCCAACCATGCCGGAGCCAGGCCGGGAGACCTGATCGCATTCGGCCACACCCATATCCCATGGCATCGGGAGGTGGGCGGCATCCACCTCGTCAACACCGGTAGCGTGGGGCGACCCAAGGATGGCGACTGGCGAGCGGGGTATGTGCTGCTCGAGGTCGGCTCAGGCGCGGTGGAGGTGGAGGTTATCCGAGTCGAGTACGATCTGGAAAGGACGATGACCGCGATCCGAAAGAGTGATTTACCTGACGACTTCGCGGAGTATCTGCGGGTGGGCGGGCAACCAGCCGCGGCTCCGGTGCAGCCTTGATGATTGCCGCTCGATGAAAGCCCCTGCTGCCCGCCGAGCGGCCGCTGAAGCACTCGGTACCTTCTTTCTCGTCCTGATTGGACCGGGTGCGGTGATGGTGAATGCCTACAGCGGAGGTGCTGTCTCGCAGGTGGGCGTCGCTCTGGCTTTCGCCTTCGTCGTGCTCCCC
>DASYVW010000370.1:0-1823 GCA_035936675.1 Gemmatimonadales bacterium | reverse complement strand
TCGTTGCTCGACCTGCCCGACGAGCTGCTCGAGCGCACGATCATCATCTACGGGGCGAGCAAGGCGTACGCGATGACCGGCTGGCGGATCGGCGCGGCGCTGGCCCCGCCGCACCTGACCAAGGCGATGGCTGCGCTCCAGTCTCACACCACCACCGGCGCCAACCACCCGGCGCAGTGGGCCGCTGCCGCCGCATTCACCGACGAGCGGGTCGACGCCGAAGTGAGCCGAATGGTCGCCGCGTTCCGCCGCCGCCGCGACTACCTGGTGGACCGCTTCCGGAGCGAAGCGCCGGGGATCGAGTTCGTCGAACCGCATGGCGCGTTCTACTTCTTCTTCCGGGTGGACGGGATCCGGGAGAACGATCCGGTGACCGGCCAGAGTTTCTGCGAGCAGCTCATGAAGCAGGAAGGCGTGGCGCTGGTGCCGGGCGCCGCGTTTGCCGACGACCGATGGGTGCGGCTGAGTTACGCCGTGTCAGACGCCGAACTGGAGCAGGGCTTGGACCGGATTCTCCGTTTGATCCAGCGGCTTGCCTCCGCTCGAGCGGCTTGAGGTCGTCATGAGCATGGACGCGAGGATCGAGCCGCTGAGCGGAGCCTTGCCGTCGGTGAGCTGGCGGTGGGACCCGGAGACCGACATCCTGTCGGGGGCATTCAAGGGAAACCGGAAAAGCGGAGGGATGACCGGCACCGTCGAGCTTACGGATGCGGAGGGGTCGGTGGCGGTGCTGGACGTGAACAACGGCGTGATCTGCGGTCTCGACGTGGTGGTGTGGCCGGAGGTGATCACGGTGTCCGATCTGCAGGTCCCGGCCAAGCTGACCGATGGGCGCGTGGTCCTGCCCTCCCGGCCTTCACGGCCCGGCGTCGCGTCGGTCGAGGTCGATACCACGCTCTCGGTGCAGACCAACGGCACCGAAAGCGTCTTCCACCTCCAGATCGGCCCCCGACGCCCGGTCGAGGGGGTGCGTACCGCCGATAACTTCTATATCGAGGTGGATCAGGAAGGGGGCCTGGCCGGGTTCTGGCTCACCAACGTGCCGGCCTTCCAGGGCCTCGACGACGACTAAGCCGCCCGCTCCGACTCCTCGAAGAACCCCGTCGTCTGTTTGTTCAGCAATGACGCGTAATACCCGCCCTGGGCGAGCAGCTCGGTGTGGTTCCCAGCCTCCACAATCTCCCCATCCTTGATAACGACAATCCGGTCGGCATCGCGCACCGTGGACAGCCGATGGGCGATGACGAACGCCGTGCGCCCGTGGAGCAGCGCCTTGAGCGCGTGCTGAATCAGATGCTCGGACTCGACGTCGAGCGCCGAGGTTGGCTCGTCCAGAATGAGGATCGGCGGATTCTTGAGCAGGGCGCGGGCGATCGCGATGCGCTGCCGTTCGCCCGCGGAGAGCCGGCTGCCTCGCTCGCGCACGATGGTGTCGTAGCCTTCCGGCAAGGCCGTGATGAAGCCGTGCGCCTGGGCCGCCCGGGCCGCCATCTCGACTTCGTCCTGGGAGGCATCCTGCCGGCCGTACGCGATGTTGGCCCGCACCGTGTCGTTGAACAGGTGAGCATCCTGAAAGACCACGCCGATCTGGCTCCGAAGTGAATGCTGGGTCATGTCCCGGATGTCCACCCCATCCATGGTGATCGCCCCATCGGTCACCCGGTAGAATCGCTGCAGCAGCGTGGCCATCGTGGTCTTGCCGCTCCCGCTGGGTCCGATCAGGGCGATCGTCTCACCCGCGGGGACGGTCAGATTGATATTCCTCAGCACCGATGACCCCGGCTGGTATCCGAAGCTCACGCCGCGGAACTCCACTTCCCCCC
>DASYVW010000369.1:0-2895 GCA_035936675.1 Gemmatimonadales bacterium | reverse complement strand
GAAGTCCCTGGTCAGCCGGTCGCACGCGGCCGCGAGCGCCGAGAGCCGCGTTCCGGCCGCCGGGAGCGCCTCGCCCCAGTACACCGCAATCGACGTCGGGACCGAGCCGGCCGACCAGCGGTAGTCCCACCGTCGGAGTGCCGCCATCGGCTCGGCCAGCGTGGCCTTGAGCGAGTCGCCGCCGGGCTCAGAGTCGTACGCCGCCAGCAGCGGCGGGATCAGGTCAGCGAATGCGGTGAGGTAGCTGTCGAAGGCCGCGTCCCGGAGCCGCTCGAGGGTGAAGTCCTTCCGCCCCTCCAGCACCCGGATAGCATGCAGGCCGCGCGGGCTCTCGCCGGCCTCGTCCATGTACTTCGGGAACTTGTCCTGCTTCGGACTGTACCGGCCCGCCGCCGAGTAGGGCCAGTCGTTGGTGTTCTGGATCCAACCGTTCGGCGGATCGATCACGTGCGGGCTATCCTCGATGCCGTGCACGCCGCGCCACTCGGTGGCGGGATCGCTGCCGTCCACCGGGCGGGTCCAGTCGAAGCGGTTGTCCCGCCGGGGCACGAACTGGGGGTGGAAGTAGGCGATGTGGCCGTCGGCGTCGGCGTACACCGTGTTGTTCGAGGAGTTGGCGTGGAGCTCCATCACCTTCCGATAGGCCGCCAGCGTCCGCGCCTTGGTGCGGAGGAACGACTGGCTCAGCGCCTCGACCGGCTTCTCCATCAGCCGGACGCTGATCCACTTGTTCTCTGCCGCGCGGACGATCGGCCCATGATGAGTCCGGTACGCCGTGAACGTGTCGGCCGCCATGCCGCTCGCGGTGCGGTAGGGGACGGTGATCCGGCCGGTCACCAGCGGGCGCTCCTTCCCGCCGTATTTATAGAAGAGCCGGCCTCCCTTCCGGACCACCGTCTCGGCGTACTCGTCGATCACGTCCGCACCGGTCGAGGTGTGCATCCAGCCGAGCCGGTCGTTGAAGCCCTGGTAGATGAAGAACTGCCCCCACGTCGCGGCACCGTAGGCGTTCAGCCCCTCGTCGCTCGTCATCTGTAGCTCGGAGCGGAAGAAAAAAGAGGTGTGCGGGTTGATGAGGAGGAGTGCCCGGTGGTTCACGGTGTTCGCCGGCGCGATGGCGAAGCCGTTCGAGCCCGACGGCTCCCTCGGTTGCCCGCTCGACTCGGCGGGCGACGTTCGCCCGGCGGTATCGCCGTAGAATGCCTGGAGCTGGTCGAGCGATATGCTCTCGATGTCGCCGCCGATGCTCCCCTCGGTGAAGCTGAGCGCCATCCAGGGCTCGAACCGGGTGATCACCCGCGGCTTCACCGCGGAATGGGTGTGGAGGTAGTAGTTGAGCCCGTCGGCCCATGCGTTCATCAGTCGCTTCAGCCAGGCCGGGCTCGCGGAATATTTCAGCTTCATGCTGTGGGGATCGACGAACAGCTTCATCCTGAGGTCCTGCCAGATGGCGCTCTCTCCCTCTGCTTCTGCCATCCGTCCCAGCGATTTGAGGTAATTGGTCTCGACCCGATTGAAGTCGTCCTCCGCCTGGGCATAGATCATCCCGAACACGGCGTCGGCGTCGGTCTTCCCGTGAATGTGCGCGATGCCCCAGTCGTCCCGGACGATGGTGACGGCCTGCGCCTCGCGCTCCCAGCGGGCGACATCGGTATGGGGAGCGGGGTCGGCCGGGGCCTGAACGATCGCGGTGGCGGACAGGAGAACGAGGAGGGGGTACATGGATTTTCGTTGGAGGAATGGCAACCGCGGCCCCGTCACCCCATCTTGGGTGTAACGGGCGGCTTGGCCTAAACGAGGAAGACTACATGGACCCTCAATTTCTTGCCCCACTCATACCAATCGTGGCGATCATTGCGTTCGCGGCGGTCAAGCTCGCTCGTATCCGGGCCACTCGTGCAGAATTACCATCGGGCGAGGTCACTGCGCGGCTCGAGGCACTTGAAGGTGATGTCCATGGCCTGCACCAGGAGCTGGCAGAAACCCAGGAACGGCTCGATTTCGCGGAGCGTTTACTCACCAAGGCGCGGGAAGAGCGGGGGATAGGGAGCTAGGGAGCCGGAAGCCTCACCGTGCACTTGGTCTCGAACCCACCGCGCACATTGTACAGCGTGCTGACCTCCAGCATCTGCGGCTCGAGGAGCTTGAAGAGATCCTCCGCGATCCGACCCGTCGCGTGCTCCTGAAAGATCCCGACGTTTCGATAGCTCGTCACGTAGTACTTGAGACTCTTCAGTTCGACGCAGCGATCGGATGGGATGTACCTGATGGTAAGCGTGGCGAAGTCGGGCAGGCCGCTATAGGGGCAGACGGCGGTGAATTCCCTGGTCTCGGTGACGATCTCCTGCTCGGGGCCGGCGTACTCGAAGGTCTCGAGCACCGCGGCATCGATGGCCTCGGGGCCGACGAACGGGACGGTTCTGCCTTCTGCGATGGCCATGCTGGGTCCGGGTGGGTGGTCAGATGAAAGATAAGCCTGGGGCGGTACGACGTTCCATGGGAGTCATTGCGAGGGAGCGAAGCGACCGAAGCAATCCCGAGGATCACGGGGGCGGCCGCTGGATTGCTTCGGGGGCTCTGCCCCCTCGCAATGACTCCCTCCGCCCGTCCGCCCGTCCGCCCGTCCGCCTACTCCCCCTTCACCATGCCGGTCTCCAACCAGGTGTGCTCGTTCTTCAACACCTGCTGGGCTACTGCGTAGGTCCTGACATCGTCGTTGTCGAACACCGCCTCGAAGCGGTCCTCGACTCGTCGGCGCGCCTGCCAGCTGAAGAGGCCGGCGAGCTCGACCGGGCCCCGATTGGTCGGATCCTTCTTGTACATGGAGTACGCCTTGGAGCACGCCGCGGTGATGGCCAGGAGCTCGGCGCCGATCTCAACCAGTCTTCCCAGCAC
>DASYVW010000368.1:0-4652 GCA_035936675.1 Gemmatimonadales bacterium | reverse complement strand
AGGACGACGCGCCGTTTGACGCTCTCCCGCTTTCCGTTCGGCTGTGTGACGAACGCGTGCTTGGTGTCGGCGACCTGGGTGTAGCCTCCTGCCGCATCAACGTACCAGTCAAGCGACTTGCCCGGGGCATACGCCACTGCGCCGGGGCTGTTGACCGAGCCCTCGACCTGAACGATGGGATTGAACTCGGGGATGTTGATCGAGTCTCCCGCGGCGAGGATGATGTTATCGCGGAATTTGGGGTCCTTGAGCACCCGAGGAAGGTCGAGGCCCACGCGCTCGGCGAATCCAAAGGGCAGGGGTTGGCGGGTATTCTGGTGCTCTCCGGCCATCGGGGCCGGGCGCTCGTCCGGGGGGCGCCGGCCGGGAGGCGAGGAGCGGTAGAACTGAACTCCTCCCGGATAGGCCTGAGCCGTGAGTCCCCCGGCCCGTGTGATCAAGACATCCAGACGCTCGGTCTTGGTTCGCAGCCCATACCGCCCCGGATGCTTGACCTGGCCTGTGATATATACCAGTCGTTGGAGGTCCCAGCCGGTCTGTCGCATGATGAGCACGTTGTCGTATGGCTTGAGCACCACATCGGGTATTCCGCGGGCTCCTCCGCCTGCCTGCGCTCCCGGAACGCCATCGGTCCCGCTTACGAGGGCGGCGGAATCCAGGGGCACTCTGATGCTGGTAGCCAGGGCGCCGGGGTCCTGGCTCTCCGCCCGTCGAGCGATTTCCGCTTCCTTGAGATCGGCGTCTTCGGTGACGCCGTTGGCCATCAGCACCAAGTCGCGCATGGTCATGCCATCGCGGTAAGGCACTCTGCCGGGGTTGCGCACGGCACCTACCACGGTCACGTACCGGGTAGGCAGGAATGCGGCGCGGGAAAACACCCGGATCTCGTCCTCCTGGTGGAGCACCAGGTCATCGGTCACCTTTCCGGTCGAGTCGGCGAAGGCCGAGCGCAGCTGTACCCGGGTCGAGTCATCATTGGTTCGGGAGACGAGGATCCGGTCGACGTAGACGTCGGGTTTGGGCCCGCCGGCGAGCCGAATGGCATCGCTGAGCTTCATCCCGGAGGTGAACCCGACCTGACCCTCCACCCAGACATTTCCCCTGACCGTGACATAGCCGCGCAGCCGGCTCGGCACCGCCAGTACCGTGACCGAGTCGCCAGGCTCCATGGGCACCGCGGGCACGATCCCCCCCGCAAATTGTTCGGGCCCGACATCGACCACGACCCGAGCTTGCCCAGCGACTCCCCGTGCGTCGGGTGGCAGGATGCGGTGAATCCGCACCCGAGCCTGAGACGCCGCCGGCCCGAAGCCGCCGGCGAATTGGAGGAGGTCCCGGAGGGTCTCGTTCGGCTGCAGCTCGTAGATCGCGGGCCGATTCACCTCGCCGGCAATCTTCACGAATCCACCGTGCACCGGAACGAAGACGACATCTCCGCTCTCCAGCCGGATATCGCCGAGATTCGTCCCGCGCAGCAGATAGTCGTAGATGTCGAGCGAATCTACCAGCTTGCCTCCACGCCGGATGTCCACCCGTCGATAGCTTCCATTCGTGGTCGGTCCACCGGCGGCGTAGAGCGCGGTGAGGACGGTGCCCGCGCCGGACATTTGAAAGGCGCCGGGGCGCACGACGTCGCCGGTGACGAAGACCTGAATGTTCCGCAGTCGGGCCACGGAAATCTGGAACTTGGTGGTGGCGCCCGGCCCTCGCCGGATACCGGAATAGACTCGCCGGAGCCTGCTATACAGCTGGTCCTCGAGCTGGCCCAGGGTGAGGTTGGCGACATAGACCTGGCCGACCTGGGGGATGACGACAAAGCCCTCACGGGTCACGCTGAGCGTTTGAGCCTGCTCGACGTCGCCGGTCAGAATGAGGACGAGGACGTCGCCGGAGCCCAGCCGGTAGTTCTCGTCCACCGGCCCGGCCTGTACCGGCAGGAAACGGGTGGATGTCCGGCGAAACGTCTCCATCCCGAACAGCTTGAGTTGTGAGCGCAGGACTGCCACCGAGTCGGCGAGCGAGTCGGCCCGGGCTGAGTCCGCCCTCGAGGCGTGCAGCGAATCGAGAACCTGTTGCAGGGAGTCGGAGACGACGCGCGTCGAATCCAGGGCCTGGAGCGAATCCGCCTCTGCGTCGCTCAGAATGCCCAGCGCGCGAACGGCGCCGAGAGTTCGGGGTCCCTGGGTGGCCATCCGCGTGCTGTCCGAACCGGACAGGTAGGCGTCGAGCAGGTTTTCCGGGTACCCCGCGGCCCGAAGCCGGGCCCGCACCTGGTCAGGCGTGAGCCCAGACAGCTGGAGGCGCTGCCGCAGTTGCTCTACCAGCCCTGGCTGGCTCTGCAGGAGCTGCTGGGCCTGATCCGGCGTCGGCATTTGACCCGCTGGAACCTGGGCGGGAAGTGGCCGCACCGCGTATATCAGGACGAGACCGGCTATGGTGGCCGCAGCGCGGCGAAAAAGCTGGAACGTAGGATGCATGGGGGGATGAAGATCGCTCGTAAGTCAACGGAAGTCAAACGCTTGCGGGTGTCAGTGAGCGCCAGAACGCCAGTGTCTTGGCTGCGATCGCGTCATCGGAAAACTGCTCCAGAATCCGCCTCCGCCCCGCTGCGCCAAGGCGCTCACACTCGGATCGATCGGCGTACAGCTCCTGGAGTGCGGCGGTGAGCGCGGGGACGTCCTCCTCAGGGACGATACGACCGGCATCGCCGACCAACTCCGGCAACGCACCGGAATCGGTCGCGACCACTGCCACCCCGTGGGCCATCGCCTGTAGGGCGGCGCGGCCGACGGTGAGGACCCAACGCTGGGTGGTCCTTGCTGGAAGGACGACGCAGTCGAGGCTGGGCCACACGTCCTCCACCGCCTCGCGGGGCAGGGCGCCAAGCCACGAGATCCGGGCGGAGATGCCGAGGCGCTGGGCCAGGGTCTCGAGCTCTTCCTGGGAGGGGCCGGTTCCCACCACGGTCAGGGCCCACTTGCCGGCGAGTCCCACGCAGGCACGAAAGAGGAGATCGAGGCCGCGCTCCGGGACGAGGCGTCCCACGAATCCGATCCCCAGGGCAGGGCGGGGGACCCGGTGCACCGCGGGAGGCGGCGTGATGCCGAGTCGTGGGAGGGTGAGGTGAGGGGCCGTAGGCCTTCGCCTCGTCGCCAGTGCCAGCGCGAGCCGGTTGGTCCCAATCACACCCGTCGCGGTGCGGAGACTCCTCTCCCGGCGAAATCGCTGCGTGAGGCTAAAGCTCCGGGGAAGGCTCTGGGCCGTGGAGAGCACGCTCCGGATTCCCAGGCGACGGGCCAGCCGGAGCGGGAGGGCTGCGGCCTGGGTCCAGGGCTCTTCCTCTATATGAAGGAGGTCGGGGCGAAAATCGGTGAGCAGCCGACGCAGTGTCTGGGCATTCCAGAGCAGGCGCTCAGGGCGGCCAACCGGCCCGCGTACCGGAATCGGAACCATGCGGACGCCCGCGTCGTCACCCCATTCGGTTCCGTGCGACACGCCATCGCTCGAGGACCACCGGTCCGGCACCGCTACCGCGAGGGTCACTCCCAGCCCGGCCAGCGAGCGAAGCTTCGCCCGGTTTGCCGGATCGGCGTAGAGGTGGGAGACGATGACGGCGCGCACGCTACCGCGCTGCCGAAGTGCGATTGCTCACGAGGCTTCGTCGCAAACGAATTCTCAGGTTGACAGCGGTCGGGATGTCTGGCGAAGTTGCCGGAACCAAGTCTGAATATGTGAATATAGACCGAAGGACAGCTCCCACCACCCGAGGGCAATCCGAGCGATGCGCATTCTGCACCTCGCGAAGTACTACTGGCCTCGATCGGGCGGCATGGAGCGCGTGGTCCAGACTCTCGCTGAAGGGGCGGCCAATCTTGGCCACCAGGTAGAGGTCGTCGCCGTCGAGAGCCGAGGCTGGAGTTCCGCGCCGGGTCGCACCCGCTCCCCGGTTACCCGGGCCTTCTCCTTCGCCGCGCTTGGCTCCCAGGAGATCGCACCCGGTTACATCGCCGCCGCATGGAAGCGGGCGGACATCATCCACCTGCACCATCCGCATCCACTCGCCGACCTCGCCTGTCTCCTGCGAGCGGGCCGCACCCCGGTCGTCGTCACCCAGCACGCCGACTCACTCCGCTCGATCTACCGGCCGATGACGCGGCTCGTGATCCGGAGGGCCCGAGCCGTGGTGGTGCCAAGCCGCGCGCACCTCGCCCTCTCCACCGAGCTCAGGGGATATGAAAGCAAGGTCGAGGTGATCCCCTTCGGGATCGATCATACCCGGTGGCAGGTGGTCCCGCCTCCGCCCCCCGGTGCTACCCCGCGGGCCATCTTCATCGGCCGGTTGGTCGCCTATAAAGGACTGGACATACTGCTCCGCGCGCTGGAGCAGGTGCCCGACCTCCGCCTCGACATCGTGGGCTCCGGACCGGAAGGTCCCCGGCTCCGAACCCTGGCCCAGGCCCTCGCCATAACCGACCGGGTCCGGTGGTATGGCGAGTATCCGGATGACGACCTTCCCCGGCGAATGGCCGATGCCGATTTCCTGGTGCTGCCGTCGGTGACGGTAGAGGAGATGTTCGGGCTGGTGGTGCTCGAGGCCATGGCAGCCGGACGGCCGGTCATCACCACCGCGCTGCCGAGCGCCGTGCGGGAGG
>DASYVW010000367.1:0-8025 GCA_035936675.1 Gemmatimonadales bacterium | reverse complement strand
GAGGCTCTGCCGGAGCGCGACGCTCCGGCCAAGAATGGTCTCGAACCCGTTGGAGCGACGCTCCACCTCGGCGAACCGGCCGGCCTCGATCCGGCCTTCCACCTCGCGGCCTTCGCGCTCGAGCGATCGGCGCAGGACGTCGAGATCGTCCGGCAGGGCGAAATAATCCCGGGCACCGCGCTGCACGGCTGCTGCAGCAATCCGGTGATCGAGGGAGGCCCCGACGACATACCGGGGCACCGGTCCCGGCGGAAGCTCGGCGAGCAGGTCGAGCGCGGCACTTTCCGAACCGCCGGCCAGGAGGACAAGCACCGCCGTGCCGGAAGGGATTCCCTGGCCGGCCTCGGGGATCCACTCAACGACACTGGCCCGGAGCTCCCGGGCCAGGTCGCCGAGGGTGACACGAAAGCTCTCGGAGAGCTGAACTACGGCGATGGACCAGTTCCGTTCAGTCACAGCTACTCCTTGCTACGATTCCGTTACTGGTGCGCGATACCATCCTCGACGCCATCATGGTCGTGTCTGCCGTCGTGGTCGTCGTCTTCGAACGCTTCCAGCGAGCTCTTGATGTTCTGCTCGACCAGGCCCTGGTTCGGCTGTCCGGGGTTCGCGGTCGCAGGGTCGAGCAGTGCACCGGCCTGATCACGGAACCAGCCATCGAGGTTGACCATCAGGGTAAGGTCGGTCGCGCCGGTCTCGCCCGCGACGATCGCCGGGTTCAGCTCGAACTCCATCTCGGCGTCGAAGTCGCCGGTGTACACGAAGTCGGCTCCGTTATAGGTGCCGGTCACCCGCACGCTGTGGCCCTGCAAATCGGGATTGGCCTGCACGAAACCGTCGTCGCTCGAGCTGGTCGACGCGTGGAGCTTCAATTCGACCTTGTCGTACGAGCCAGGCGTGATCTGCACGCTGAAGCTGCGCGCGGCACCCGGAGTGCCGAGCGGCAGATCCACCAGAACGGGGCCGAGCTCGAGCTCTTCGCAGTCATCGCCGGTATCGGTGGTACAATCGGTTGTTGCACCGGCACGATGCAGCTCTATCTCCCGCATCACCAATTCGACCTTGGTCAGCACCAGGGTGTTGGTGCCGTCGGTAAAGGTCTCCGGGGTAACAAGGGCCAGCGATGCGCCGGCTGTGGCCGCTGCGGCCGCGTGGGTGGCGACGTTGAAGCTCATCTGGCTGAGGCTGGATGGGCCCGCATCGCTGCATGCCCCCGCGAGAAGCGCGAGGAAGGCCAGGGACGCGGGACGGCTGCGGCTACGCATTGAGTCTCCTTGTGAGGGGTCCGGGTTCCGCCTCATCAAGGGCAATCGATGTGCCCCCGCTGGTTACATGGCTAATAGCCGGCGCCGCAGAAGGTTACGTCCTATCGTCGCGGCCGGCCGATCCGCCTTGTTGTAATGCTATGTTGCAGCCTGGTCTGTCCTGATACAGACAAAGTAGCGTGGCGAGGCAGCGGATAGGAGGGTTTGCCGGACTACCACGAGGGCCTGGTCTCCCGGCAAATTGTATCGCCAACGGCTCCTGCCCTTCTATTAATGAATGAGGTTCTGATGACGCGCTCCGGCGGCACCGGGTACTGGCTCGCCTCGTTCGTGCTTTTGCTGCTTCTCGGCTGTCGAGGGCATCAGTCCCGGTGCGATGACTGTGGTACCGTGGTGGTGGCCGCCACCGGCGAGCCCGCCAGCCTGGTCCCGCCGCTCGTGGTGGAAACCGTCGGCCGCGACATCAGCGACCGGATCTTCGAGCGTCTGGCGGTGCTGACCCCGGGCGCTGCCCCGATCGACCCGGCTGGCTACCGGCCGGGTCTGGCCGACGAGTGGGAGCGAGTCGATTCGCTCACCTGGCGCTTCCGTCTGCGCCCCGGTGCCCGCTGGCATGACGGCAGGCCGGTGACCGCTGACGATGTGGTCTTCTCCTTCGACGTGTTCAGCGACTCCATTTTCGATGCCCCCGCACGTTCCTACTTAGCGGGCCGGCTCCGGGTGACGGCCGAGGATTCCGTCACCGTCCGAATCGCCTTCAGCCAACCATCACCCGAACAGCTGTATGACGCGACCTACCATGTGCGGATCCTGCCCCGTCACATCTGGGACAGCATTCCAAGACCGCGCTGGGCGGCGGACACCATTCTGGCGCACCTCGTCGGTAGCGGCGCCTACCATATAGAGGGCTGGCAGAGGGGCCGCTTCCTGAGACTGGTGGCCGACAGCACGAGAGCGGCCGGGAATCCAACCCCGCCGATCCGGCGTGTTGTCTGGCGCTTCGCACCCGATCCCGATGCTGCGCTCAACCTGGTGCTCAGCCACGAGGCCGATCTCATGGAGACGGTGGGAGCGCCGGATCGAGTCCAGCGGGTGGCTCGCGACACGACATTCCGAACCGTCACCTACCCCGCCGCGGTGTATGGATTCCTCGCCTTCCGCGTTGCCGACGCGGCCGGGCGGCCGCACCCGGTCCTCGGTGACCCTGAGCTCCGGCGCGCTCTCACTCAGGCGGTGGATCGGCCGACCGTCTCCCGCGCATTGTTTGGCGAGGGGACTCGAGTTCCGCCCGGACCGATGTCGCAGCTACTCTGGATCTGGGACGATAACACTCGGGTGCTGAAGTTCGACTCTACCCGTGCCCGCGAGACGGTGACGCGAGTGAAGGCCCGTCATCCGCTCGACCGAGTAGACATCCTGGTGCCGGCGACGAGCTCCAGCCGCCGGAAGCTCGCCCTGGTGATCCAGGAGGCCTGGCGGAAGGCAGGGGTCAACGCCACGGTGACCACTGTGGAGTTCCCCGTCTTCCAGGAGCGGCTGGCAAAGGGGCGGTTCGATAGCTACATCGGGGCCTACCTGGACGAGCCGACCCCGAGGGGTCTGATGGATCAATGGACGCGGGCCGGTTGGGGGGCGCTCAACTACGGGCACTACGCCAACCCGGTCTTCGACTCGCTGCTCTCCGCCGCGACTCGAGAACAGGATGTCGGCAAGGCCAAGCGGCGATGGCGCGAGGCGATGGACACCCTCAACGCCGACGCGCCGGCGATCTTTCTCTACGCGCTGGCCAACACCGCGGCGGTGCAGCGGAGGCTGGAGGGGGTGAAGCTGGATCCGTACTCGTGGCTGAGCGGGCTACCTGAATGGAAGATCGATTCGAAGCAGGCGCTGGGGCGGGATTCGGTGGAGTAGGCAGGGTTTGTCATCCTGAGCGAAGCGAAGGATCCCTCAGGTCGCAAAGAGATCCCTTCGCGGGCTCAGGGCAGGCTCTTCGCTTCGCTCAGGATGACACGTGGGACTCCCACCCCTGACTAGGCAGTCCGGCGCTTCGCCCCGCGCTTCCGGGGCTTCTTGAGGTCGAGAACGCCCGCTTCCTCCCGCGGCTGCCGGTACACATAGCGCTCTCCCCGGAAGTTCTTCAGCACCACCTCGTCTTCCGTCATGCTCTCCACGTAATCCGGCAGGATTGGGACCTTCCCGCCGCCACCAGGGGCATCGATCACGAAATACGGCACGGCCAGCCCGCTGGTCCAGCCTCGCAGGGCCCTCATGATCTCGATCCCGGTCTGCACCGACGTGCGGAAGTGTTCCGCGCCGGCCACCTGGTCTGCCATGTAGATGTAGTAGGGGCGGACCCGGGCCATGAGCAGCCGCTGCATGAGCTCCATCATGACGGCCGGCGTGTCGTTCACGCCCTTGAGAAGCACCGTCTGGCAGCCCAGCGGGATCCCCGCGTCGGCCAGCATGCCCAGGGCGGCGACGGCCGCCGGCGTCAGCTCGTCCGGATGGTTGAAGTGGGTATTGATGAAGAGCGGGTGAAACCGCTTCAGCATGGCGCACAGCTCGGGCGTGATCCGCTCGGGCAGATGGCACGGGATCCGGCTGCCGATCCGGATGATCTGGAGGTGGGGAATGGCCCGAAGCCGGATCAGGATGGCCTCGAGGCGTCGGTCGTTCAGCAGGAGGGGGTCGCCGCCGGACAGGATGACGTCCCGGATCTCGGTGTGTTCCTCGAGATAGCGAAAGGCGCTCTCGAACTGGGACATCGGGATCTTCTCGGGATCACCGACCTTGCGCCGGCGGGTGCAGAAGCGGCAGTACGTGGCGCAGACGGGCGACACCAGAAACAAGGCCCGGTCGGGATATCGGTGGGTGATGTTGGGCACCGGGCTGTCGGCGTCCTCGTTCAGCGAGTCCACGATCCCGTCCACCACATCCAGCTCCTCGACCGACGGCACGTATTGGCGCCAGATCGGATCGTCCGGCGACTTGATCAGATCGACCATGGCCGGCGAGATCCGGAACTCAAAGTTCTCGGCCGCCTGCCTGAGCCGCTCCAGCTCTGGAAAGTTCTCGGGACCGAACTTGGCGGCCAGCGCGTCGAGCGACGCGATCGAGTTCTTTCGCAGGACTTCCTGCCAGGTCTCCATCATGCTAGCCGTCCTCCGGATTCACCGCTCACGTTTTTCACAAAGACGACCTGATCATCGCCCGGGGCATAGAAGTCGGGGATGGTGGCGGCCGCCCGGTAACCCCGGGCCTGGTAGAAGCCGCGGGTGGCGGCGTAATCGGGCCGCCCCGTGGTCTCGATGATGACCAGCCGGGCGAGCCCGGCGAGGCGGCGCTCCATTTCGCTGAGAAGAGCGGAGCCGATCCCGGTACCCTGGAGCGCAGGCTCCACCGCCATCCAATAGAGATCGTATGTGGCGAGGGTGCAGGGAGTGGGGCCCCAGCAGATCCAGCCGACCAGGCGGCCATCGACGTCGGCTCCCAAAGCGGTGTACGACTGGCTGCCGCCTTCCCGGACCGCCTCATCGAAGACCTCGAGCGCGACCGGGATTTCGTCGTCACGAAACAGGCCCACCGCACGAGTAATGTCCTCGATGCGGCCGCGATCGGCTGCGCTGAGGGGGCGGAGACGAGAGGAGACCAGGGTGCCGCTCACGCGGCTGACACCCCGCTGACGAGGGCGACGGCGGCCTGATGGCGCTGCGAGCGCATGAGAGCCTCGTCCACGACCTGCATGACCAGATCGTCGTAGCTCCATCCAAACGCCCGGCCCATGCGGGCGAGGCCGGCGTTGCTCGAGAGATCGGGAGTGGGGTTGACCTCGAGGACGTAGGGCTGGCCGTCCTCGCTCAGCCGCAAATCGACGCGGCCGTAGCCTTCGCCTTCGGACATGTGCTCCCAGGCTTTTCGGGCTATCTGGCCGATGCCCTGGAGCACCTCGGGCGACAGGTCCGCTGGGCAGACCGGCACCGTTCCCTCGTCTTCGGGGCTGCCGGGGATCCACTTGGCGGCGTAGCTCACGATCGGCCAGGTTCCCTGGGGAAGGTCCTCGAACCGGATCTCGGCAATGGGTAACATCCGCTTGCCGACGAATCCGACGTTGAACTCCCTGCCCGCCACGTATTCCTGCACCAGCACTTCATCGAACTGCTCGAGCATCTGCGTGACCCGGCGCTTGAGGGCCCGCTTGCTGGTGACGACTGCGCCGTTGTCGATTCCGACGCTGGCGTCTTCAGCCGCGGGCTTCACGATGGCCGGGAGGGGGAAGTCGGCCGGAGCCTTGTTGGCCTGGGCCAGTGTGAAGGCCGGAACCGGAACCCCGGCGGATGAAAGCAGCGTGTTGGCCACGTGCTTCCGATGGCAAACGGCGGTGGGCCAGGTCCGGCAGCCGGTGAACGGCACGCCGGTGAGCTCGAGGGTGCCCACGACGAAGTCTTCGAAGCGCGCGTAGCCGTTGATCCCCTCGCACAGGTTGAAGACGAGGTCGGCCCGGCGAACCCGGGAGAGCCAGCGGAAATCCCCGTACCGGACGGGCAGGAGCTCGACCTCGTGCCCCCGGCGCCGCAACACGTCTCGGACTTCGTGGACGTTGGCTACTACCGCAGCCACGTCCTGGGGACTCCACTCTTCGCTGCCCGCATCGAAGAGAATGGCGACTTTCATCAGGCTACCTCCGCCAGGAGTGAACGGCCGCTGATCCGCCGCCAGGCGACGTCGGCGACGGTGCGGATGAGTTCGTCGTAGCTCATCCCGGCCGCAGCCGCGGCCTTGGGAAAACACGAATGGTCTCGCGGGTCGGGCAAAATGCCCGGTAGCGGATTGAGCTCGACGACCATCGGACGACCGGCGGCGTCACAGCGGACGTCGACGCGGCACCAGTCGCGGCATTCCAAGGTGTGATACGCTGCCAGCGCGGCCTCCCGTATTTCCGCCGCGAGCCGCTTCGAGATGTTGGCCGGGCACTCGTAGATCTCGAGCGGATTGCTGGGCGTGTCCCAGATCCACTTGGCCTCATACCCGTAAATCGGTGGCGCACCCTTCGGCAGCATATCAAATCGCATGCCGATAATCGGCAGGCAACGCGCCTCGTCTCCGTTGCCGAGGATGGCGACGGTGAACTCCTGGCCCGGCAGATAGGTCTCGATCAGCACCGGCTCCGAGTACGTCGCGAGAAGATGAGAGACCTGTTCCACCAGTTGCGAGCGGTTCCGGCAGAAACTCCGGGTGGTGATCCCTTTCCCCGAGCCCTCGAACGCAGGCTTCACAAAGAGGGGAAATGGGAGCTTGACCCGCCGGGCCTCTGCTGCTGAGTGCGCGACGGTGAAGGGAGCCGTCGGCACTCCGCGATAGGAGAGGATCTCCTTGGCCCGGCCCTTGTGGAGTGCGAGGCCGAGCGTGAGTGGATCGGAGGCGTGGTAGGGCACGCCGAGGAACTCGCAGATGGCGGGGACGTGCGCTTCCCGGCTTGCCCCGTAGAGTCCTTCGGCGATGTTGAAGACGAAATCCGGCCGGAGCAGCGCTAGCCGGGACGGGAACCGGCTGTCGGCCTCGAGGCGATGGACCTGCCCCACGGTGCTGAGCGCCCGCTCCACCGCATTGATGGTTGCGGGCTCATCCCACTCAGCGTACAGGTCGGGTTGATGGAGGTCAGGGCGGAAACCCCGACTCGGAGGTTCGTCGGATGGAGGGGATTCGGAGATCGCCCCGGCTGGGTTAGCCGGCGCCTCGGGTTTGAGATTAAAGGCGAGTCCGATCCGAACTGCCAAAGGCTTCCTCTACAAAAAAGGCCGTCCGCGAGAGACGAGCCAGGACGAGTTCACGTATCGACACAACTAAGGTAAGGAAAATCTTTTGATGGCACAATAGTTTTTTGGAAGAAAGTCGGAATGAGTTTTTGTTGAGCTGGGAGATTGGAGCTTGAAATCAGGAGCTTAGAGGCAGTCGCGAGTCGCGAGCCAAGGTCTGATCTAGAACCTCGTGACTCGTGACTCTCGACTCGTGACTCACACCTTATGAAATCCCACCCGACCCGCTTCTCCACCCTCGGGCGACTGATAGATCTCGAAGTCAGCGAAGAGCGCCGGCGCTTCCTGCTGGAGGACACGGAGGCAGGCCACCGCCATCCGACGGATCTCCAGCTCGGCACCCTCGCCCAGCCTGAGCTCCAGCATGGTTCGCCAGGCACGGACGTTCGCGCTGGCCACGATCTTCACCTCGGTCGCGTTGGGGAGGACGCTCCGTGCCGCCTCGCGGGCCAGCTTCCTCCGGTGAACCTTGTCCTCGACCCACTCGTAGCGGGACATCAGGCGCTCGACCGCCTCGACATAGGCAGTTTGAGCAGCCCGGACCTGGTTGGTCCACTCCGCTTCGAGCGTCGGGTCCCCCATGATCGCGGGCGGCATCACGAAGGCGGCGTGGGACTCGTCCACGTAGCGCTGCGAGAGCTGTGAAAAGCCCCAGCCCGCCCGGTGCCGCACCAGCTCATGGCTGCAGGAGCGCGAGATCCCCTCGATGAGCATCACATAGGTGGAGTGCTCGAAGACCGAGCCGTGCCCCTGTCGCAGAATGTTCCGCAAATACTCCGGGGTGCTCCGGCCCGCCGGATTGTGCTGGCTCATATAGCAGAGCCGGCCGGCAAATTCGGCCAGCCGCTCCCCGTCGGTCGATTCGCCCTTCCACTGGACTGGGAGATGCGCGGGCTCGAGAAACTGGGGCCGGGCGATGAGGGTGACGCGGGGAGAGCGGCTGATTT
>DASYVW010000366.1:0-10636 GCA_035936675.1 Gemmatimonadales bacterium | reverse complement strand
GGTTGGCGAATCCTCCACGACCATACATCCAGTGATCCGCGTTAGCCACCGGCTCGCGGGCCTGTTTCTCTGCGGGCTGGTGCTGCAGGGATGCCGGGAATCGGCGCCCGACGGTCTCGCTCTTGTCGGAGCCACGCTCATCGACGGCACCGGCGGCCCTCCACTGACCGATGCCGCGATCGTCGTTCGCCAGGGAACGATCGAGTTCGTCGGGCCTCGATCGGCCTTCGAGCTTCCCAAGAAAACTCGCGAGCTGGATGTCACGGGCCGATGGATCATCCCGGGCCTGATCGACGCGCACTGCCATCTGGCGCCGGCAGCCGATTGGGCCCCCTCGCGCTATCTCGCCTGGGGCGTCACCACGTTGCGGGACGTGCACGGCGACCTCAACAAGATCCTCCACGATCGGAAGCGGGCCAACCTGGGCCCGGGAAACAACCCGCGGGTCTATGCGGCCGGAGCCATGATCGACGGGCTGCCGGCTACGTATCCTGACGCGATTGCCGTGAATACCGAGAACGACGCCCGCAAGGCTGTGGATCGGCTGGTAAGCGCCAGCGTCGATCTCATCAAGGTGTACACCCATGTTGACCCCGCCCTGCTTCGAGCGATAGTCGATGAGGCCCACGCCTTCAATCTGAGCGTTACCGGCCACCTCGGGATGACCGATGCGCTCGCGGCGGCAAAGATCGGCATCTCCGGCATCGAGCACATGAGTGGGGTGCCTGAAGCGGCGTCGAAGGATCCATCTGCCCTATTCGCCGCACACTATCGGGGCTTCTGGCAGGGCTGGACCGCCTCCGAGCGAAGCTGGGCCGACCTCGATTCGGCCGCTCTTACGCGAGTGGCCGCACGGCTGGCTGACCAGAAGGTCACAATTATTCCCACCCTGATCCTGCACGAGACCCTGAGCCGGCTCGATGACCCAGCGGTGCTGAACGATGCCGCCTTGGCCGACGTGCCGGCCACGCAGCTGAAGGAGTGGGACGTGAGCGGCCTCATCGCCCGTGCCGGGTGGACCGAGGCCGATTTTGAATCGTTTCGGAGGTCCCGACCCAAACAGGATTTCTTTCTCCGGGTTTTCGCCGCCACCGGTGGCCGCATCGCCGCCGGGACCGACGCGTCGAACCAGCTCATCGTTCCCGGCTACAGTGAGCACCGAGAAATGGAGCTCCTGGTACGCGCCGGCCTCTCGCCCCGTGAAGCGCTGCGGGCGGCGACGCGAAATGGGGCGGTGCTGCTCGGAGTCGACTCCCTGGGGCTCCTCGCGCCGGGAAAGGCAGCCGACCTTGTCGTTCTCACCAAAGACCCCCTGGCCGATATCAGAAACAGCCGCGCAATTCAATCGGTGATGATTCGAGGGCACCTGCTCGACGCCGACTCGATTCGCGCGACCTGGCCCCAATGAGTGCGCCGGCCGGCACCGCCCAGGCCGTGGAGCAGCTCCGGCTCTACTTCGCTCCGCTGGCGACCCGCCAGGGCATCCTTGCTCGGGAGGCGTTGGGCCAGCCCGCGCCCGATGACGAGGCCCTGGCCAGCCGCCTGATCGATCAGATGCGAGCGGAGATTCGGGCCGACGGGAGCGTCCCCGGTGGCATGATCGCCACGATTTGGAGGGCCCATGAGCTGCTGGATCTGAGGTGTGGGGCGGACCAGTCAGACTGGGTCCGGGTCATGGGGTGCGTACTCGAGCATCAAGACCGGCCCGGATCGTTCAGCGAAGGATGCACTCCGGCCCGGCACTCGTACCGAGCCTGCGAGCACTTCATCTCCGGCTTCTTTTCGCCGGCGCCGCCGCCACAGCGGATTGCCCCGGTCATGCTGCCGAACGGGAAGGTCTACCGGGCCGAGCCCGCGGCGCGGTTCGCCATCAGCTGCCTGGCGTTGCGGGCCGCACTTCGAGGTGGCCTGGCCGACCGCGCCGCCATCGAGCGGCACACCGTCAGCCTGGTCCGTCTCCAGAACCGTTGGGACGAATGCGATGGTTACTTTGCGGCCGACGTAATCGTTGCCGCGGTTCACGCGCTGGCGTACGTCACCGGGCCACGGCGCGACGAAGTGCCCCAGCTTGCCGCGGTGCTCGCCGGCAACCAGGCGGAGGACGGGACCTGGCCCAACGCGGATCTCTTTCACACCATCGAGGCGCTGCTGGCCATCGGCACGGCTGAGGCCCAGGCCGTCCTGCGCCGCGCCGTGCCCGCCTTGCTGGCACGGCAGAGGACCGACGGCAGCTTCGGCTCGACTGCGCAGCAGGAGCGGGCGCTGATCGCCCTGAGAGCGTTGATCTGGGTAGAGCAGGAGGGATAGACTGCGTGGTTCGATCCGTTCACCGGAGGTCCTGTGCCCGACACCCCAATCGACCAGAAGCCACGGATTCGTCTCACCGCGCTCTCGCACGGCGCAGGTTGAGCCTGTAAGCTCGGCGCCGCCGATCTGGCGCAGGTCCTGCGCCATCTGCCCGCAATCGGGGACCCTCGGGTCCTGATCGACGCCGCCACCCGCGACGACGCCGCGGTGTTTCTGCTGTCTCCTGAACGTGCCCTCGTGGCGACGGTCGATTTCTTCACCCCGATCGTCGACGATCCCGCAGCGTGGGGAGCGATCGCGGTTGCCAATGCGCTGAGCGATATCTACGCGATGGGAGCCACCCCGTTGTTCGGTCTCAACCTGGTCGGCTGGCCCCGGGATCGACTGCCATTCGACATGCTGGGAGAGCTCCTCCGCGGCGCTGCCGAGGTGGCCCAGCGGGCGGGCTGTCTCATCCTGGGAGGCCACTCGATCGATGCAGTAGAGCCCACCTTCGGCATGACGGTCATCGGCGAGGTGCACCCGGACCGCATGCTGACCAACGCCGGCGCCTGTGCCGGGGATCGGTTGGTCCTGACTAAGCCACTCGGGACCGGCATCCTGGCCACCGCGCTCAAGCGGGACGCACTGCTGGAAACCGGCATGGCCGAGGCGGTCCGGTCGATGACGGTTCTGAACGACGGGGCAGCCCGAGCGGCCCTGCGCGTAGGCGTCAGCGCCGCCACCGATGTGACCGGCTTCGGGCTGGTGGGGCACCTCACCAGCATGCTGGAGGCGAGCAAGGTCGCGGCTGAGATCGCCTTCGACGCTCTCCCCATTTTGCCCCACGCGCGGAACCTTGCCTCCCGGGGTGTCGTGCCGGGCGGCACCGAGCGGAATCTCGAGGCTGCGGAGAAAGTGGAATGGGCAGCCGACCTGGGAACCGCAGACCGATACCTGTGCGTGGATGCCCAGACCTCCGGCGGCCTGCTCCTGGCGGTACCGGCAGAGAACGAGACAGCCCTGCTGGCCGCATTACAGGAAGAGCACACTCCTGTTGCGGCGGTAATTGGTCGCGTGGTCGCCGGCACCCCGGGTCACATCCGAGTCACTCGACGGCTCAGTTGATGTCCCCAGTCCGCTGGACAGCCGACCGCATGGACCAGCTCGAGAACGCCGCCCGGCGAGGGCTCCGGGTCGCGCTGTCCCGTCGCGGCACCGAGTACATCGTGGTGGCAATCCGGGTCACCTCCATTGACCAGCACGATGCGCTGATCGGCAAGCTGCCGATGACCGGTGAAGACCTCATCTTTCGCCTGAACGAGATCGACAGCTTTCAGGTGATCGAGTGAAGGTCAGCGTGGTGCATCTGGACGAGAGCTGCCTCGGGAACGGGCGGGAAGGAGACAATCCGGGCGGGGCCGGAGGGCTCATCGAGGTACGGAGCCAGGGGCGGAATCAGCGGCGTGATTTCTATCTCCACGCCCCGGCCACGACCAACAACCGAATGGCGCTGATCGGAGGCAGCACCGTCTTGCGGCTGATGGCCGCCAAAGGGAAGCGCATGCGGGTCCTCATGGTCTCCGACTCGGAGTACCTGGTGAAGGGGATGCGGGAGTGGGTGCCGGGCTGGGCCGGCCGGGGATGGACCCGGAAGGCCGGCCCCATCGAGAACCTCGTCCTCTGGCAGGAACTGGCGGCCGCGGCCCGGCTGCACGACGTGCAGTGGACCTGGGTCCGGGGGCACCGCGGGCACCCGAAGAACGAGTACGCGAACGACCTCGCGGTTGCCGCCGCTAGAGAGCAGATCACGTCGGCCGGTGTGGTGGAGTCGGGTTTCGGTGAATGGCTGGCCAAGAAGCAGGCCCGCGGGATGTTTATCGGCTACGACCCCGACGCGGCCTTCGAGGCCCTGGAGCGGCGCCTGACGGCCGGCGAGAGTTTCCCTCTCGCCGACGACCCGATACCCTGAACCTGATCTCCTGACGAACCCTTGAGGCGGTATACCCGGATGATGCCCTCACCCCGATGGTCGCTCCTATGTCTTGCCTTCCTCCTGGCGGGCTGTGGCGATGATCCAGCTGGAACCGGAGAAACTCCGCCATCGAGCGCTGCCGTGAACGTGGGGAATGTCTTCTTTCGGAGCGTCCACAACGGGACCATGGAGCCCGCCGTGGATACTGTGGCAGCAGGCGGAACGGTCACCTGGACCTGGATCGAGATCGGAACCCATAGTGTGCGTTTCGCCGATGCCGGCTTGTCCGAAAGCCCCGCGTT
Organism: Gemmatimonadales bacterium; assembly: GCA_035936675.1. Lineage (GTDB taxonomy): Bacteria > Gemmatimonadota > Gemmatimonadetes > Gemmatimonadales > GWC2-71-9 > CAVVWJ01. Next base: position 6,073 of record DASYVW010000366.1, on the reverse strand, counting down.
TACCGAAAGCGGAAGCGTGTTCAGCCAGGCATTCCCGACAGCCGGCACCTACCCCTACGATTGCGGCATCCATGGGCCGGCGATGGCCGGAACCATCGTGGTGAAATGAAGGGACTCCTCGCGATCACCACGACGGCCCTGCTGGTCGCCGGCTGTGGCGATGGCCCCGGTGGCGCCAGTGACCTCGATACGCAAATGCGTGCGGCCTTGGCGGAAGCCAATGTCACCCCGCTGTCGCCGCTGCCGGCAAAAGACCCTGCCCTGGTGCGGCTGGGCCAAGCCCTGATGTTCGACAAGGTGCTGAGCGGCAATCGCGACATTTCCTGCGCCACCTGCCACAATCCGGCATCCGGCACATCCGACGGACTCTCGCTGTCCATCGGCACCGGCGGCGCCGGCTCCGCCGGTGCCCGAATCCTCTCGGCCGCACCCCAGTTCACGCCGCGGAACTCGCAAGAGCTCTTCAACCGCGGATATGCCGAGTTCGCCAACATGTTTTGGGATGGGCGAGTGTTTCAGGCCGGCAGTGGCGACTTCCACACTCCTGCGGGCGCTCAACTGCCGGCTGGCTTGTCCAGTGCGCTCGCGGCGCAGGCGATGTTCCCGGTGACGACCCGGCTGGAAATGCGTGGGCAGGTCGGCGACCTCGATCGCTTTGGCGCTGCCAACGAGCTGGCGCAGCTCGGTGACGACGAGCGCCCCGCCATGTGGGCCGCTCTCATGAATCGTCTGCTCGCCATACCGGAGTACGTCTCGATGTTTCAGGCAGCCTATCCGGCGGTTCCCCTGGCGGAGCTCGGCTTCCAGCACGCGGCCAATGCTATCGCGGCATTCGAGGTGGAAGCGTTCACCAGCGTGAGCTCATCCCTGGACCGTTACCTCCGCGGTGACGAAGGTGCCTTGAGTGAAGCGGAGAAACGCGGTGCTCTCCTGTTCTTTGGGAAAGCAGGCTGTGGAGCCTGTCATCTGGGACCCCAGCTTACCGACCAGCTGTTCCACAGTATCGGGGTACCCCAGGTCGGCCCCGGCTTTGCCCCCGAGAGTCCGGAGGATCATGGCCGTGAGCGAGTTAGTGGGGCAGCGGGCGAACGGTACCAGTTCCGCACCCCACCGCTCAGGAACGTGGAGCTGACCGGGCCCTATATGCACGACGGCGCCTACACCACGTTGGAGGCCGCTGTCCGACACTACTTGAACACGAATATGGCCTTGCGCTCCTACGATGCGGCTCAGCTGCGGGAAGACCTCCGGGCATCTCACGTTTCCGACCCGTCGACGCTCGACGCCATGGCGGCTACCCTCGATGCCCTGGTCCAGCCGCCACTCGCACTCAGTGACACCGAGGTCGACGACCTCGTGGCGTTTCTGCGATCGTTGACCGACCCCGCCGCGCGCGACCTGTCCGGCACCACCCCCCCGAGCGTTCCCAGCGGTCTCCCGGTCGCCGATTAGCCGTGGAGGACCTGAGCCGCTTCTTCCGTCAGATGGTCCGCAACTTGGCAGCCACCGATCCTGCCCGGCTTCGGCGTCCTCTCCCTCTGGGCGAGATCCGTGGGACGATCCTTCCGTACCGGGCCAACCGTCGGGCTCTGCGGCTCGAGACCAGCGAGGACTACGAGCTCGTTCTCATCCGCCTGTGCGCCGGCGAGGGTGGGTTCGCCCGCACGGAGCCGGACGACGTTCATGCGGAGTTTGCGGCCGAAGCGCTGAGTTCCAATCCCGACCTAACGATCGTCCACCGGCACGAGAACGCAGTCGTCATCTTGAACCAAGAGCAGTTGGCCCGCGCGCTCGACCCGGCACAGGAGCTCGCCTTTGCTCCATCGGACCAGCGTTTCGCGCCTCCCGCCCCTAGGGAGCCCGCCCGAGTACCAGATCCGCCCGCGGCCGCGCGAGAGGTGAGCAAGCCGCAGTCTGGACCCCTGCCTCCTGCAATTTGCCGGACGTGCAGCGGGAAGCTCCCCCCTGGGCGCAGTGTGAAATTCTGTCCCCACTGCGGTGAGAGCCAGGCGCTTACCCACTGCCCTGAGTGCCAGACTGAGCTCGAGCCCACCTGGCGCCACTGTGTCGCTTGCGGTGCCGCTGTGGGGCGGGACTAGCTATTGGCTGGTGCCAGCAGCTGATCTCGGCATTTGCTTGAAGTGCCCCCCACATAGGCTCATATTTCGTCCTCCGATGCCTGCCCCGTTCCGTCCCTCCTCCTTCGCTGGAATTTCTGCGTGAGTTCCCGCCAACCAGATCCTGAAGTCGTCTTCCTTTCCGGCGCACGCACGGGCTTCGGCACGTTCGGCGGCGCGCTGAAGGATTTTTCGGCAACCGACCTTGGCGCGATCGCTGCGCGAGCCGCACTCGAGCGCGGGGCGGTAGAGGCCAAGTCGGTGGGCCATGTCGTGTTCGGCAACGTTCTCCAGACTTCGGCCGACGCGATCTACCTCGCTCGGCATGTCGGGCTCCGCGCCGGCGCTCCGGTCGAGGCTCCGGCCGTGACGGTCAACCGGCTCTGCGGTTCCGGATTCGAGGCAGTGGCCCAGGCCGCCCAGCAGATCGTCCTCGGCGAGTCCGACTTGGTACTCGCCGGCGGAACGGAATCGATGAGCCAGGCCCCTCACGTCGTGCGGGGTGCCCGCTGGGGTCTTCGGCTCGGTCCAGCCGCCCCCCTCGAGGACACGCTCTGGGAGGCACTCCAGGACCCGGGCTGTGGGCTCTCGATGGCTGAAACGGCGGAGAAGCTGGCCGAGCAATATCGAATCAGCCGTCAGGCTGTCGATTGCTATGCCGCACGGAGCCAGGCGTGCGCGGCCGCTGCCTGGGAGTCGGGGGCATTCGCCGAGGAGGTCGTGCCGGTCCCGATTCAGAATCGAAAGACCCGGCAAACCGAGCAGTGGGCCGCCGACGAGCATATGCGTCCGGGCACCACGGTGGACGCACTGGCCAAGCTACCCCCGTATTTCAAGAAGGACGGAGTCGTGACCGCCGGGAATGCATCCGGCATTTGCGATGGCGCGGCAGCCCTCCTGCTTGCCAGTGGCCGGTTTGCGGCCGAACGTGGCCTCCGCCCCCTGGGCCGCCTGCTCGCCTGGGCCAGTGTAGGCGTCGAGCCGAGCATCATGGGAATCGGGCCGGCTCCAGCCGCCCGAAAGGCGCTCGCCCGTGCCGGCCTGAAACTCGACGATATGGATCTCGTTGAAGTGAACGAGGCGTTCGCCGCCCAGTACCTTGCGGTCGAGCAGGAGCTCGGCCTGGACCGGGAGCGCACCAACGTGGATGGGGGCGCCATCGCCATCGGCCACCCGCTCGGGGCCAGCGGTGCGCGCATCACCCTCCATCTGCTCCACGCACTCCGGCGCCGCGGGGGGCGCTACGGGCTAGGAAGCGCATGTATCGGCGGAGGCCAGGGTGCGGCCGTGATCGTGGAAGCCTTCTCCAGCTGAGAGCGATCCTATGGATCTTCTAATCCCTGCACTCGCCCTTGCCGTGGTCTACTCATTCCTGAGCCTCCGGGTCCTGCGCCAGTACGAGCGCGGGGTCACCTTCTTTCTCGGACGCTTCTGGGGGACCAAGGGCCCCGGCCTCATCTTCCTTCCGGCCGGCTTTGCCAATCAGAAGCGCGTCTCGCTCAGAATCGCGGCGGTCGATATCCCGCCCCAGGACGTGATCACCCGCGACAACGTATCGGTCAAGGTCAACGCGGTGCTCTACATGCGGGTGAGCGAGCCGGCCAAGGCGGTGCTCGAGATCGAGGACTACATGTATGCCACGAGCCAGCTCGCCCAGACCACCCTGCGCTCGGTGTTGGGCGAAGTGGAGCTCGATGAGCTGCTGTCCGACCGCGAGAAGATCAACGCGGTCCTCAAGAAAATTATCGACCAGCGCACCGAGCAGTGGGGTATCGAGGTCTCCGCCGTCGAGGTGAAGGACGTCGATCTCCCGGACCAGATGAAGCGAGCGATGGCACGGCAGGCCGAGGCCGAGCGCGAGCGTCGGGCCAAGGTGATCAACGCGCAGGGTGAGCTTCAGGCCTCCGAGACGCTGGCTCAGGCGGCCCACAACCTTGCTATGGAACCGAGCGCGATACAGCTCCGCTATCTGCAGACCGTCACCGAGATCGCCGCCGAGAACAACTCGACCACGATCTTCCCCATCCCCATCGAGCTGTTCCGGCCGTTCATGAATCAGGTTGCCGCCACAGCCGCGAAGCCGGCGAGCCTGTCCGAGCAGCCGCCCGGTCCCGCCCTGCCTGCATCGGAGATCTCTTCCTTGATGTCCCAGATGAGATTGCAGGCCGCCAAGACCCCCGCGAAGGAGTAGCATGAGCGAGGGTCCAGCCGGCCGGATCGACCGTGCCGCGCTCGAGCGGATCATTCAACGCGCAGCCGAGCTGCAAACGGCCGAACGTGAGATCGGCGACACGCTCACCTCCGACGAGCTGCTGGCCCTGGGCCGCGAGGTCGGGATCCCGGTGCGCTATCTCCAGCAGGCCCTGCTCGAGGAGCGGACTCGAGTCGGTCCCCTCGCACCCGGGGGGCTGATCGAGCGGGTCGCCGGGCCGGGACAGGTCACCGCGCAGCGAGTCGTGCCCGCCGAGGCGGAGGTCGTCGAACGGCAGCTGGTTCGCTGGATGGAGGGCAACGAGCTGCTCTGCGTGCAGCGGGCGCAGCCGGGCCGCATCACCTGGGAACCGGTCGGTGGATTCCAGGCGGCCTTTCGCCGTTCCACGGCCGCGTTCACCACAGGAACCCGATCCTTCATGCTCTCCCGGGCCAGCACCGTTTCCGCAGCCATCCTCTCGCTCGAGTCGGGGTACTCCCATGTGACGCTCGCGGCCGACGCCAGGGGTGTTCGCAGCGGCTACGTCGGCGGTAGCGCCGCGCTGATCACGTCGGGCGCGGCCGGAACGGCGCTGATGGTAGCACTCGGCGCCATGCTGCCGCTGGCGCTCCTGCCCCTTCCGGTTGCGCTCGGCCTGGGCTATTCCGTGGTGCGGCGTTACGGCCCGGCCGTCGAGCGGCTTCAGCTCGGCCTCGAGCGGGCACTCGATTTCCTCGAGCAGAGCGCCGGCAAGCCGCCGCGCGGACTGCCGGATCGTTCTGTCGGTCTGCTCGGTGTGCTGGCAGACGAGGTGCGGAAGGCGCTCAAGTCATGAGCGAAATCCGGAAGGTGGGGGTACTCGGATGCGGCCTCATGGGTAGCGGTATCGCCCAAACGGCGGCCGCGGCCGGATTCCTTACTGTCGTCCGCGACGTGGCCCAGCCGCTGCTGGAGAAAGGCCGGGCCTCGATTGTGAAATCCCTGAGCCGGCTGGTGGAGAAGGGCAAACTGACGCCGGCGACCCGGGACACGGCGCTGGCCAGGCTCTCCTTTGGTACCGACCTCTCGGCCCTCCGGGATTGCGACATCATCATAGAGGCGGTGACGGAAGACCTGGAGCTCAAGAATGGGCTCTGGCAAGAGCTCGATCGCCTGTGCGGTCCCGCCACGATTTTCGCGTCGAACACTTCCAGCCTGACCATTGCGGCCATGGCGGCGGCTACGACCCGGGCCGACAGGTTCGTGGGGCTGCACTTCTTCAATCCGGTTCCACTGATGCCTCTGGTGGAAGTGGTACGGACCGTCACGACGAGCACGGAGACTTTCCAGGGAGCTTATGACTTCGCGCGGGCGCTGGGCAAGGAGCCCGTGGCGACAGTGGACAATCCGGGGTTCATCGTCAATCTGCTGCTGGTTCCCTATCTACTCGACTCGACTCGTGCGCTGGAGCACGGGGTGGCCTCGACCGCCGATCTCGACCGTGCCATGCAGCTGGGATGCGGCCATCCAATGGGTCCGCTGGCGCTGTTGGATTTCATCGGGCTCGATACGGTCGTACGGATCGCCGACATCATGTTCGAGGCGTACGGTGATAACCGGTACGCCGCGCCACCGCTGCTTCGCCGGATGACCCGGGAAGGGCTTCATGGCAGGAAAAGCGGCAAGGGGTTTTATGATTATTCGTCCGAGCCGCCGGTCCCCTCGGACCTGGGATTGTAGGAAAACCGTTCACGCTTTTGGGGGGATTAAATGCTCGGCTATGATT
>DASYVW010000365.1:0-6877 GCA_035936675.1 Gemmatimonadales bacterium | reverse complement strand
GCCGGCTCCTCTGGAAAGCAGCACGGCGGCAGCGCCTCAGCCGGCCGACACCACCGCCACGATGCCGGCCCAGACCGATGCCAGCGCACCGCTGAGAGACGCGTACCACACCGCTCCGCTGGATACGGTGTCCCAGGAGGTGTACGCCGGCTGGAAGCAGTTCAACCTGAACTGCGCCCGGTGCCATGGCGAGGATGTGCAGGGCACCACGATCGCTCCCCACCTGATCGTGTCGCTCAGGCCGGACGGACCCATCAACACCAAGGAGCTCTTCGTGCAGACGGTGTGCGCTGGACGGCCCGCGAAAGGAATGCCCGCGTGGTGCGCATTGGGATTGGACATGGACAAGATCAACCAGATCTACTCGTACGTGAAAGGCCGGAGCGACTCAAAGATTCACTCGGGTCGCCCCGCGGTGAAAGCGGGAGGCTGACGGGCTCTTCCGAAGGAAGGCGCGATGAGCAAGCCATTGAATCATGCCGGACCTATCACCCTCGCCATTCTCCTGGCGCTGGGGACGGCAGGCTGCAACACGAGAGCACGGGCGACCGATGAGGTCGCATCCGCGCCGGCTGATACTTCGGCCGCGCAACCGGACACGGCGGCCGCGTCGAGAACCGAGGTGTTGGGAGCAACCGAAATGCCACGTGACACCCCTCCCACCGGTCCGCCGAAGCCAAGCGGCAAAGGTCTCAAGGTCAGCAAGCTCGAGTACGAGGGATGGCGCCAGTACAGTGCAAACTGTGCCCGCTGCCATGGCCAGGATGTCCTGCCCAATCCGGTGGCAGCCGATCTGCTGTTGTCGCTGGGGCCGGGTGGGCCGATCAAATCGGAGCAGATGTTCGCGGACATTGTGACCGCCGGGCGGCCGGCGAAGGGGATGCCGCCGTTCAAGGAGACCTTGACCCAGGACCGGATCAAGGCGATCTACGCCTACGTAAAAGGAAGGGCGGAAAAGCGGATCCCACCGGGGCGGCCGGCCCGCCCAGCCTGACTATCTTCATAGCTCCTTCTTCCCATTCCGACTCCCCGGAGCCGGCGCAGCTGTCGAGCATCACAGAGTACGGAGGTAGCTTTGCCTGCGACGGCATTGAAAACGCTCGAGCTCCGTTGGCGCCGGGCGCTTCTTGCCGCGGGGCACCGTCCTTTCGCCGGCCAGATTGCTGTCACGGCTGAAGACCTCCTTCACTTGCCAATCGCACCCCGCATTCTGCTCATCCGCCTGGAGCGGATCGGGGATGTTCTGGTCAGCGTGCCGGTGCTGCGCTCCCTGCGGGAACGCTACCCTCAGGGCAGTATCGACCTGCTGGTGAGCCCCGCCAATCGTGCGGTGGGTGATGCAGTCGCGCCGTTTGTCAGCCGGGTCTTGTGTTACGAGAAAACTCTAAAGTCCGCCGTCGGACTACTCCGATCGCTTCGGCGCACGCGATACGATGTCGTTGTCGATCTGATCGACCATCCGTCCGCCACCTCCCAGATCGTGATTCGCTGGTGCGGTGCGCGAGCGGCCGTCGGCCTGCTGCATGCCGAAAGTGGGCTCTACACCCACGCGTCGCCGGTGCTCAGTCGCGCCGCGGTGCACCCGGTTGAGCGCCTGGCCCAGTTGCTCTTGCCGTTCGGGATCGACCCCGCCACCCAATCGCTCGACCTGGCGTTTCCTCTGGAGTCGCAGGACATCGAGAATGCCCGGGTGACCCTCGGACCTACCCGCCGGCCCCTCCGCATGGGCGTCAATCTCTCCGCGCGCGCGCCCGGAAAATACTGGGGCCGCGACAATTATATTGGGTTCATCCGCCACATGACTGCACATGATCCGCGCTTCGCGGTCAGCGTATGCGGCGCGCCAGGAGACGCGGCCGAGGTCCAGCATGTTGCCGGGGCCACGGGAGCCCAGGCGGTGCCTGCTCGGTCGTCGCTTCGGGAGTTTGCGGCCATCCTCCATGAGTTCGATCTGCTCCTGACCCCCGATACGGCGGTCGTTCACCTGGCCGCTGCATGGAAGCTTCCGACCGTGGCGCTGTATCGCTCCGATCCAGCCGTGGCCCCCTGGTTGCCCTACAACACACCCCACAAGGCCGTCGCCGATCCCAGAGGCATTCCCGCTATCCCGCTGGCTCAGGTAATCACCGCAGCGGATGAGCTGATTCGCGAGCGCTTCGACGAGCACCCGCCCATCTCATGATCTTGTCGCGGGATCGATGGTCCACCCGAACCGCCCTTCTGACGGCCGGCGCGATTGTCCTGGCGGTCGTCATGTCCATACGCCAGGGTATGCACCAGCATGTGGGACATGATTTTCATGTCTTCTGGCAAGCCGGGCGCAATTTTGCGACCGGCCACCCGCTGTACCATGATTACCTCCCTGGTGCCAGGCCGCTCAAGTACCCACCCTTCGCGGCCTTCGTTTTTCAGTTACTCGCCATCTTTCCGCTTCAGGTGGCAGCCGTACTCTTTTCGCTGCTCAACCTGGGGTTGTGGGTCCTGTCCGGCTTCCTGACGCGCGATATCGTCGCGCGGACCTTTCCCCACCGCAATCCCGCACCCTGGCCCCTGGTCCTGGCCGTAGCGCTCTCGGCCCAATTCTTTCTCGACAACTTCCACCACGTGCAAATGAACGAGGTGATCCTGGTTCTCGTGCTGCTCGGGATCAGGGCCTCGTTACAGGGAATGGATCTTCGGGCGGCAGGTTATCTGGTGACCGCCACGGCCATCAAGATTACTCCGATCTTCTTCGTCACCTGGCTCGTGGTACGTGGCTCGCGGCGAGCGGCACTGGCGGTCCCACTCCTTGTGGCCGCCTGCGTTCTCGTCCCCTTGCTGTTGCGGGGCCCGGCGACCGGGGCGGCAGAGCTGGTCGAGTACTACCACTCGTTTCTGGAAGGACATCAGCACGGAAGGATCGATACCTACACTGCGGACCAGAACCTGGCAGCGTTGGTCAGCCGCATGAGCCGGCCGGTGCAGAACGCAGAGCACCTGACCTATATGTATCTCCCCTTACCACAAGACACCGCCCTGCTCATCTACCGGGCTTTGTGGGTGATGGTGATCCTGCTGTTCCTCACGAAGCTCGCCGCGCTCCGGATCCGGGGTAGCCCGGTATCGGCTCTGGAATTGAGCATGGTCTTTCTGGCGAGCCTGCTGCTCTCACCGATCACCTTCACCGCGCACCTGGTCGCCTTGCTCTTCGTGTTCTACGCCTTCTTGTCGTTTCCTCCGGGCACCATCTCGGGGGGAGGGTATCTCGTGGCGGCGGTTTTATTGACAGGAATGGTGATAACCGGGCTGAGCGGCAGAGACCTGGTGGGAGACACCGCATTCCTCTCGATCAGAGGCTACAGCCTGATGGCTTGGACGATGCTGCTGCTGTTCCTGGCCACGCTGGTGCTGGTGGGGCGGGAGCGCCGTCTGTACCATTGTTGCAAACCTCCCGCTGTATCCGGTGTCAAATAGGAGGATTTATGCGATGGGCCATCCTGCTTGTGATCCTCCACAGCCTTCCGGTCCTGCTGTCCGCGCAAGAGTCCTCACGGGCACTCCTGCCCCGTTCCGTCACTGTGACCGCCGGCGTGGGGAACGCCATGGGGTGGTTTGGGGCACAAGGCGAACATTACCTGGGAGACGAGCGGGTCTCCCTGTTCGTCGGTCTGGGCTACACTCCGCGCTTCGATCAGAATGACGCGCGAGGGCTGACCTTCGCCGGAGGCCTTCGAGGGTTTACCGGTGGGGACAAGCACCGGGCGTTTCTGGAGGGCTCAGTCTCGCAGCTCTTCGTCGAATCGGGTCCGCTAGGGTCGAGTCGTCGGCTGTACGGTCCCGGCGTTCAGGCAGGATACCAGTTTGTGGCTAGGGGTGGCTTCACTCTCATGGCATCGCTCGGCCTGGGTTACGCTCCTGGTGTATCCAGGCGGGTCGACGGATGGGCGGGTCTCCTGGGTCTGGCGGCGGGCTACACCTGGCGCCGGATGTCCCAGCGCGACTCGAGGCCCATGCGCTGAGGCCGATGGAGCGAGGATGATCCGGTGTTCCCAGTGCGGGGAGGAGCACGACATCTTCTCCATCGAGCCCCGGTACGCCCGTCCTGATGCCTATCTCCGGATCCCTCCGGACGAACGGGAACAGCGCACTCGCTGTGGCGACGACTGGTGTCGGCTCCGAGATCGTCGGGGAGAGGATGAGCAGTTCTTTCTTCGGGTGACGCTACCGGTGGAAGTGCTCGGTGAGCGGCGGCGGATGCACTGGGGGATCTGGGTCGAGGTGAGCCCGGTGATTTACCAGCGGGTCATGGATCTCTGGGTCGACCCCGATCAGGCGAAGGAGCCGCCGTTCCCCGCGAAAATCGCCAACGAGCTGCCGGACTACCCGTCGACGCTTGACCTCCCCGGAGCCGTTCGCCTGATCGGACCGGACAAGGCGCCGCAGTTCCACCTCGAGCTCCAGCTGGATCATCCTCTCGCCCGGGAGCAGCGGATCGGGGTCTATCCGGAGCGGGCCCTGGAGTGGGTCGCCCGATTCCTTCACTAGGCTCTACTGCTTTATCCAGGTAGGCCTCAGATCGTGGGTCACGTCGGCCACGAGTTGGCTCACGAGTTCACTGTACGCCTCCTCCTTGTCCCGCATCGCCACTGACGGGAGCCGATCCGTGATGGCGACGCGACCGACCGTGCCGTTCGCCACCGAGCTCGAGCGCCAGACGGTACCGCCGGTCCGGGTGGACAATAGCCGGACCGTCAGCTCGGCGGACACCGAAGCCTTGACCTTCATGCCGGAGACATCGAGCCGTGCCCGCGGCTTTACCCCTGACATCGTGAACTGCCCCATGAACACCGCGGGCACGTCCTTGTCCCGGCCCAGCGCCTGAGCCAGGGCGGTGCCATCACCACGCTCGGCCAGGCGGCGGAGCGAGGAGTCCGCCGCACCCAGCTCGAGGAGCTCGATGCCCGACTGGCTTGCCAGGAGTGCTTCGGCGAATCGTTGGGTCGCCATGGTGCTGAGCCCGCTGTTCGCCTGATCGGCCGAGAAGGTCACGATTGCGATGCGACCGTACGGGGCGAGGTCGAGCCGGGCGGGAACCCTCGCGTACTTGGAGGCGCAGGCCGAGAGCGCTAACGCAGCGCAAAGCGCGAGCGCGTATTGCATTCGGACAGGCTGGTCGGCACTGTTCCAGAGCATAAGTGGCCACATCGGTTAGGGATACCAGTCGGCTGGGCAAGAGGCGCGCCAATCGTAAGTCGGTTCTGACTCTGACCGGGAGGGACATGATGATGAAAGGCGATCCGATCGAGCCGGGTCACAGCTCCGCAGGCCTGCCGGGCGTCCTGCGGCTGACTGCCGGGCTCGCCATCATTGCGCTGGCGGTGCTAGCCGCCCTGGCCGTGCTGGATGTCTTGCCCCGTGAGCAGCTCACATCGTATGGCAGGAGGGTTCTGCTGCTTGCGCTCATCGTCGCACTGGCGTCGGCAGGGATCGCGGGGCTCGTGCACTGGGGCCGGCGCAGCCGCTAAGCCGTCAGGTAACCCACCTCTGCGCAGACCGTTAAGTCGCGCCGCGCTCACTCCGATACTGATGGTGACCCAGCACGTTCGTCATCGCCCTTTGGTTGCGGGCGATTGAGAACGGCGGAACCCGAGTGCAAGAGGTGCTATGACCAAGACGAGCTATACACCAGGGGTTTTTAATAAGAGCGCGGTCATGGTCGGAAGCGCGAGACCGCAACCGCCCCGTTTCGTCCTCCGCCGCCGGCACGTCCTCCGGGCCATGGCCGCAGTGCTGGCGCTCCTGCTGATCTACCTCTTCGGCTACGAGCCAACGTACCACGGCACGCTCGTGGTCCGGGCGCCCCAGCCGCTGATCTTCGCCCACCGGGGCTTTGGTGACTACGGGCCGGACAACAGCCTCTACGCGGTCGAGCATGCGCTCCAGGCTAACATGGATGGGGCGGATCTCGTCGCCCAGCTCACCTCCGATGGTGAGCTGGTGATCTTTCACGACCTGAGCGTGGACCGGCTGACCTCGGGCTCGGGGAGGGTTGGAGACAAGACGCTGAAGGAGATGCTCGCGCTGGACCTGGGCCCCAAGTACAAGGCCGACATCAGTGGGGCTTATGTGGGGAGGTTCGAGGACTTTGTCCGCGCGGTGAACCGGCGCGGCGCGATCATGGTCGAGCTGAGGGTTCCGGGATCGGCGCCCACCGGAATCGAGCAGCGTGCGGTTAAAATCATCCGCAAGTACGACGCTCACCTTAGTGTTGTACTCAGCTCCTACAACCCGCTGGTGCTGTACCGCGTAAAGCAGATCGACCCGCTGGTGCGTACCGCGTTCATCTTCACAGACACCGAGGAGAATGATGCGGCGGATCTGCCCTGGGCACTGCGGCAGGAATTCGTCCGCCGCGCCATTCGCAAGGTTGTTCGGTACGATATGCTCAGCATCAATTATCAGGTGGATGACGCCGTCATCGATCGCCTGATCGCCAAAGGGTGGCCCGCGTTCATCTGGACGCCTGACACCGAGGCTGACATCCGTCGCGCCATCGGCAAGCGGCCCTATGGGGTGATCTCGGATCAGCCGATCCTGGCCCGGCAGCTTCGCGGCGAGTGATTGGCTTGCTGGGCGTTACGGTCCACGATCCCGACGTCGCCTTTACCGATCTCGGTCTGGCGCTTCTGGGGGGCTATCTGGGCTGGCGGCTGTTGCATGCGCCGGGACCGCGCATGCTGCTGAGAACCGGCACCGTGCTGATGGGCGGGCTCGCCAGCGCTGCGTTCTGGGGCGCAGTCTTCCACGCATTCTTTCCGGCCGGAACGGCCACCCTCCCCGGTTTTCTGGCCTGGGTCCCAGTCGCACTGTCGATCGTGGTCGCCGCCTCTGCCATGCT
>DASYVW010000364.1:0-1889 GCA_035936675.1 Gemmatimonadales bacterium | reverse complement strand
CGTGGAGTGCCGTGGCCACGAAGATCGCGCCGGTGGCTTTGACGGTGTGCTCCCGCATGGCATCCTGGGCCTGGAGGTTGTCGCTGTAGACTCCGGGCAGCGGCCCGTCATCCCGGATCGAGCCGGCCAGCACGTAGGGTATCCGGTTAGTGACCAGCGCGTGCATGATCCCGCTTTTGATCAACCCGGTTTCTACCGCCTTCTCGATGGAGCCGGCAGCGCGGACCCGATTGATCGCGCGCATGTGGAGGCCGTGCCCCCCTGTCGTCGGCTGACCAGTGTTGCTCATGCCCAGCGTGGTGCCGAAGATGGCGGCTTCGATGTCGTGCACCGCCACCGCATTGCCGGCCAGCACGGCCTGGACGTAGCCGTTCCGGATGAACCACTCGAAGTCTGCCCGGGCGCGGGAATGCACCAGGGCAGGTCCTACGACCCACACCAGATATCCACCGCGCCGCTTTTCTTCGCCAACCCGCGCCGCCAGCTCCTCGTAATTGACCGGCCGTTCCCGGCTCACCTCGGTGGACATGAAGCGAAACTCGTTGGCGCCATGGACCCCGCCCAGGAACCCCTGCGTGTACACCACAATCCCCTCGGTGCCGTCCTCCGCTTCGCCCATGGCGATGAGGTCCCCGCGCTTGAGGCGGCGCGGCTCGATGGTCTCCAGCAGACCGGGTCGCTTCACTACCACGCAGTCCATCCGGGGGCGGATCGGCGCGAGCCACTTTCCGTCGACCCTGATGTAGGTAGGCAGATTGGAGGTCGAGAAGAAGCCCTCCGGCAGCACCCCGTCGGCCGGAAGCGGAGCAAACCGGGCGTCCGGCGCGCCGGCGAATGGGGGCTGGCTGAAATCCGGGGATGTGTCTGGAGTAGTCGGGGCGTGCATACGGTGGAGGAAGCTAGGGGGCCGTTGGGGGGTATTCAAGCACCGTAGCCCGTTGGCATAGAGGGGTTACTTTTCCGCCCTCAACGAGGAGCCCTTAAATGCATCGCCGATTGACTCTGATAGTTGGGCTGTTTGGCGTGGGCACCGTCGTTCCAGCCGACGCGCAAGAGCCGACGAAGTCCGATACTGTCGCCCGCGACACCAGCCGGGTGCAGGAGCTCCCCGAGGTCACGGTCACGGTGACCCGAACGGAGGAGCCGCTTCAGAGGGTTCCTTATGCTGTCGGTGTGCTGAATCGCACCGAGATACAACGGGGGCAGACCACCATCGGTCTGGATGAGGCGCTGAACAACCTGCCCGGTGTGGTCGTGTCCAACCGCTACAATTTCTCCCTCGACCAGCGGATCTCCATTCGTGGGTTCGGCAGCCGGTCGAATTTCGGTGTGCGGGGTTTGAAGATCCTCCTCGATGGCGTGCCCCAGACGCTGCCCGATGGCCAGAGCCAGCTCACCAACGTGGACTTTGCCGACATCGATCGGGCCGAGGTGCTGCGCGGCGCCAGCTCGTCGCTTTATGGAAATGCGTCCGGCGGAGTCATCTCCTTTCAGTCCGAGCGCGCCGCACCGGGGCCGTTTGCCCAGCGGGTGAGAGTCCACGGGGGTGACGGGAAGCGCGACGATGACGGGTTCTACAAGTGGCAGAGCTGGACCTCTGCCCGGTCCGGCAACGTCAGCGGGACGCTTTCCATTTCGCAATTCAAGGCCGATGGCTTCCGCCAGCACAGTGCGGCGGAGTTCCGCCAGCTGAACGCCGGTGTCGACTATGCGATTTCGGGTTCCACAATCGGGAGGCTGCGGCTCAATCTGGCTGACAGTCCGAGGGCCGAGAACCCGGGGGCCTTGACCCTGGCCGAATACACCGCCAACCCCGATTCGGCCGCCGGTAACAACATCCGCCGGGGAGCGGACAAGGATGCCCAGCAGGATCAGCTTTCCCTGGGTCT
>DASYVW010000363.1:0-3883 GCA_035936675.1 Gemmatimonadales bacterium | reverse complement strand
CGGGGGCGCGGATCGTGACCAAGGGGGCCGCGTGGAGCTGGTCGCTTTGGGAGGCGACATTAAACCTTAAACCCGGAAGTCACACGCTCGTGGTCCGGGCCACAGACACTACGGGAGTCACTCAGCCGCCAGACGTCGCCTCGACGTGGAACGTCAAAGGTTATAACAACAACGCGTGGCATCGGGCGACGATCGATCTGGTGTGAGCCAGAGTCATACCCAATGGCTCAAATCTCGGTTCAGGATCCGAGATAGCAGGGCGACCTCCTCACGGAACGCTTCCACCAGTTCGGCACGGAGCGCTGGTGCCAGCGGTGGCCGTTCCGCCCTCACCGTGTTCAGGGTCAGAATCTCTTTCTTTAGAGCGCCAAGTCCCGCGGCTCCCACCGTTTCCTTGACCCGATAGTACGCTCGGCGCAGCCCGGGTGGAGGTCGGCGGATGAAATCCTTCAACCAGGTGACTCGTGCGCTCTTGTTGTCATTGATCCGGGGAAACTCGGTCCGGTTGTCTCGCGGAACACCCAGGAAGTCGATGACATCCTCATAGACCTTCTTGGGCGAAACTGCGAAATCATCAAACAGGATCAGCTTCACCTGCTGCCGCGGGAATATGGAGAGCAGCCGCTCGGTCTGGGTGCCAAACTGGCCCATCTGGGCATACTGCACCAGCTGAGGCTCACGACAGGTCGATGGCAAGTCGAGGCCTTGCCTGCGCCGTTCCTGTAAACGCCAGGCCGTCTCAAAATCGGGCTCGGTTTCTTCCGACCAGTAGAGCAGTTGCGAGTGCAGCGAATACACCATGTCCACTGGGTTGCGGAACATGGCGATGATCTTTGCGTCCGGGTTGAACTTGCGGATGTTGGAGATGGCCGTCGAGGAGCGGAGATAATAGACCGACGCCTCGCCAACACTCAGATGGGCCGAAGTGCTCCCGGCGAAGAGCTCGGTATAGTCTTCCAGCGTCTTGATGAAGGGGTAACTACCCAGGTCAGTCGCAAAAAAATGCGGCTCTTTGACCTTCGACATGAAGATGTTCGGATGAGGTCGAAGGTACTCATAGAGGGCTGTGGTACCGCACTTCGGGGCACCTACAACGAAGAAGTTCGGTTTGGCAACCATGCTGGAGAGTCCTCAGTGGCGAATGTGCCACAACAGTGCGGCGGGTTGGACAAGCGCTACGCCACAGAGCCATTCCGCGGGAAACCGGCGAGGCGTGACAGTCGCTTAACACGGTTGCCGGACCTATGCTGCCGATCTCCATGCGGTAGATTGCGTTACGCATGTTTCCCTACCCACCAGCGACCCGACGAGCATGTGAGTCCCATCACACTGGGACCCTGCGCTGCCTCGGGTTAAGATCCCAGTCTCGGCCAAGCTCGCCGGTATGGAACCTGTACCGGGCATAGATCGTGCTCATCCCGCCGCATTCAGCAGGAGCGTCGATGCTATCGGTTTTGCCAGTGCCTGACCCGATCGGGCGGCAGACAGGTGAATGATAATCCGTCAAACCTGACGCACCGCGCGGTCAGCGGCATGGCGTGGGTGGCGTGGGGGAGTGCCGCCATCGCCGTGCTCAAGGTGGCCGTACTTGTCCTTCTCACCCGCCTTCTGTCCCCGGCCGACTTTGGCGTGGTCGGCGCCGCCCTCGTGGTCATCGGATTTTCCCTCAACTTCTCCCAGCTGGGACTGGGACCGGCTCTGGTGCAGCGTCCGGTTCTCGAGCCGCGCCACGTGAGCACCGCCTTCTTCGCGTCGACCGGGTTTGGCATCCTGGTCATGGCCATCGTTTGGCTGGCGGCTCCGCAGATTTCCCAATTCTTCCGAATGGACCATCTCACGCCGGTGGTGCGCGCGCTGGCGATGGTGTTTCCGATCGCGGGGATCTCGACGGTCGCGGAGAACCTTCTGCAACGAGAGCTGCGCTTTCGGTTTCTCGCCAACCGCGATGTGTTGGCGTATGGATTGGGTTATGGTCTCGTCGGTGTCGTCCTCGCTCTACTTGGTTGGGGCGTCTGGGCGCTGGTGGCGGCACAGCTCACTCAGAGCCTCGTTCGAACCGGGATTCTGCTGCGGGCTGCGCCTCCGCTCCTGCATCCCCGGCCGACATGGGCGAGCTTTGTCGAGCTCATGGACTATGGCGCGGGACAGAGCGCTACCCGCATGGCGGTCCTTCTCGCCAACCAGGTGGACAACCTGGTTGTGGGGCGCTGGCTGGGAGCCGTAGCCCTCGGCCTGTACAGCCGGGCGTACCAGCTCATGTCGGTTCCCACGGCACTCCTCGGCGACGTGCTCGACAAGGTGTTATTTCCGATGATGGCTCGAGTCCAGGATGAGCCTCGGCGGCTCGCCACGGCATATTTGCAGGGCACTGCGTTTCTTGCTTTGTTGACGCTGCCGGCGGGCGTGGTCGCCGCCATACTGGGTCCCGAGTTGATAGCGGTAGCATTCGGCCCGCGGTGGGAGGCCATGGTGCCCCCGTTTCAGGTGCTGGCACTGGGTATGATGTTCCGGACGAGCTATCGCATGAGCGATTCCCTGTCCCGCGCCACCGGGAGGGTATATCGTCGGGCCTGGCGGCAGGCGCTGTATGCCGCGTTGGTGTTTCTAGGTGCCTGGCTCGGCCACTACCGCGGGGTAACTGGCGTAGCGCTCGGGGTCCTGTGCGCGCTCTTCCTCAACTACCTCGTCATGGCTCAGCTCAGTTTGAGCGTGGGACAGATCTCCTGGTCCCGATTCGCTCAGGCCCAACTTCCCGCGGTCTGGTTGACCATGCTGGTGGGTGCGGTGACGGTGGCGATAACGGAGGGAACCCGGCACCTCGGGTGGCCCCCACTGGTCGGCCTGATCGGCGGGTCACTGGGAGCCGCCATCACGGCCGTGGTTGCCGCTACGGTGGCCCCGAGGCTCACGCTTGGGGAGCAGGGCACCCGGGTTCGAGATACCCTTCGTGCCTACCTGGTGGCGCGGATTCGGCCGGCGCGCGTGGGGGGATCTGCGTGACCGGCAGCGGTGCACTCTCTGCGCCCCTCGATGTTACCGGCAAGACTGCTCCTGGGGCGGGCCTGGCCACGGCCGCTTCCGCGGGGAGACCCATCGCCTTCTTCCTGCCCTCACTCCGAGCCGGTGGTGCCGAACGGGTCGTCGCGAATCTGGTGCAGGGTATCGCCCGGCGCGGACTTCCCGTGGACCTGGTGCTGGCCGCCGCCGAGGGCGCGTTTCTCGACCAGGTACCCGCGTCGGTGCGGCTGGTCGACCTCCGTGCCTCTCGGGTGTTGGGGACTCTCCGCCCTCTGAGTCGCTATCTCCGGAAGGAGCGGCCCAGGATTCTGATCTCGTCGATGCACCATGCGAACCTGGTTGCCCTCTGGGCGGCCAAACTCGCCGGCCAGCAGACTCCGGTCATCGTGACGGTGCACAACACGCTCTCCCAGAGCCCTCGGCGGGCGCTGGCGGACCGATGGCTCTGGCCCCGCTTGATCCGAGCATTCTATCCGGGGGCACGCGGAATCGTGGCGGTCTCGAGCGGCACCGCGGACGATCTCGCTCGCACGTCGAAGATTCCCCGAGAACGGATCCAAGTGATCTATAATCCGGTGATAACCCCGGCTACGGACGCACTGGCCCGGCACCTCCCGGACCATCCCTGGTTCGCCGCGGGTCAGCCCCCCGTCATTCTCGGGGTTGGCCGGCTCACGTGGGCGAAGGACTTTTCTACTTTGATTCGGGCCTTTGCCCGGGTGCGGCAGCGGCGCGCCGCGCGCCTCGTCATTTTGGGTGAAGGGGAGGAGCGCTCCGCGCTCACGGCGTTGATAAAGGAGCTCGGGGTGGCCGACGATGTGGCGCTTCCCGGCTTTCGCGCAAACGCGCTTGCCTTCATGGCCAA
>DASYVW010000362.1:0-2438 GCA_035936675.1 Gemmatimonadales bacterium | reverse complement strand
GAAGCCCGAACGGGTCCAGCGGTTCCGTGCCGCCCTGGATCAAGCCGGGATATGGGCCGAGCACGTCGTGGTCCACGGCGCCTATGTGCTCAATACCGCCACCGACGACGAGACGAAGTGGAGCCGGGCGCAGGCGGGGCTACGGAAGGAGCTGGAGCGGTCGACGGCCCTCGGGGTGGGAAGCGTGTGCTTTCATCCGGGAGCAGCGACCAGTGGCGATCGTGAGGCATCCACCGAACGCGTCGCGAAGGCGATCACCGACGCGCTCGAGGCGGTGCCCGGCCGGACGAAGCTGCTGGTGGAGAACACAGCCGGCGCCGGGCAGACCGTCGGCCGCACTGCCGCGGAGATCGGGTCGATCCTGCATGCCATCCCCACGCATCTGCGGCAGCGCACCGGCTACGGCCTCGATACCTGCCATCTCTTTGCCTCGGGCCTCGACATCACGGTCTCGGAAGCGGCGTTGAGGCGAGTGCTCGACGATTTCGAGGCAGCCGCCGGTGCCCCGCCCTCGTTCTTCCATCTGAATGACAGCGAAGGAGCCCTGGGGTCGAACAAGGACAGGCACGTCCTCATCGGTGAGGGGCGGATCGGAAGCGAGGCCTTCCGTTGGCTGCTGGGTGACACCCGAGCCGCCGCGATTCCCTTGATATTGGAGACCCCGCAGCAGCACTATGACATCGCCGATGACGACCCCTCGGCGGACTCCTACGATCTGGCCATGATGAAGCTCCTGGGGTCGCTGATGAGCTGAGCAGTACCGCGCCCTACCAGTCCGCAGCACGCCGCGCTTCTCGCAGATCCGATCCCCGCCGAGAATCCCGCTACCGTGTTCAGAGAGTCAGCCAGGCGTAGCGATATCGTGCGATCCTGCCGTAAGTCGTTGACCGGGCATAACCAGTCGTGGCCGTACGCTTTCTTTACACTAGATGTGCCCGGTTCTTGCGTACCCGCGGGTGGCGAGACGAATGCCCACACGTGGTACGAGGACCGTCATGCAGACGACACCCAGCTCATCCCGCTCAGTCCAGACCGCGACTCCCAGCCGGGGATTCCTGACGTTTCTGGCTGCCGCGGGCTTTGTGGGGGCCGTGCTCCTGACACCGTCCCTGGAGCTCGACGCGCCGCTCCAGAGCCTTGCACTGCGCCAGCCGTCCGCCGCCATCGAGCCGACTACAACGCTGTCGGAAGACAGTGCGACGCTGGAAGACGAGGTCGTCGCGCGATACGACCACCTGCCGCTGGCGCAGATCCTTCGTCGCACCGCCAAGCCGGAGATGGCCAACCGGGTCGCTCGCGCCATCGTGAAGGAGGCGCGGCAACTTCGGCTTCCACCCAGTCTGCTCGCCGGGGTGCTGCTCACCGAAAACTCGCGACTCGAGCCCGCGACGATCAGCAGCCGGGGAGCGGTCGGACTGATGCAGGTGATGCGGTTCCACGCCGGCGTGTTTGACTGCGACTCCGACGATCTGCTCCAAGTCGAGGCCAACATCTGCCATGGGGCCCGTGTCTTTGCCGGCTACCTCAAGCGAACCAACGATGTGCGGTCGGCACTCCTGCGGTACAACGGATGTGTGAGGAGCAGGGCCACTCAGAGCTGCCGGCGCTATCCCTCGAAAGTTCTCCGGCAGGCGGAGCAGATCAGGCATCAGCTCCTGCTGTATCTCCCGCGCGATCGGACTACCGCCGTGAACCCCGGGTCCAGCCCTACGTCATAGCTCTTCGAGGATCCCTTTCAGCACCTTTCCCAGCTTCCGCCCAAAATCCTCGAATCGGTCGAGCATCGGCGCATCATGATCGCGGCAGAGCCTGGTCGGCTCCGTGCCAGGCTTGAACCACTCGCGTTGGGTCACCGGGCACCACTCATTCGCCAGGTCTCCGTTGTAGGCATCGATGCGGCGCTCGACCAGGCCGTCAGGCGGATCCCAGGCCCCCGCCGGTGATCGTTCTCGCCAGCCGTTGAGGTAGAACATGGCCCAGGCGGGAGCGGCGAGCCGTCCACCTGAGGCGTTGGGCCCAATGGGACGGGGCGAGTCATAGCCGAACCATACGCCGGCCACGAGAGTCGGTGTGTAGCCGATGAACCAGACGTCGGTCCCATCGTTGGTCGTCCCGGTCTTACCGGCGACCGGTCCCCGCACGCCCATTTCACGCACCACCCGGCCGGTTCCATCGTCCACCACCGACCTCAGCATCGAGGTTATCTGAAAGGCCTCGGCCGCACCCAGGACTCGTTCGGGCGGAGAAATCGGCGACCGCCAGAGGACGCTTCCGTCGCCCGTCTCGATCCGGCTTATGAGGTACGGCTGGACGCCGAGTCCGCCGTTGGCGAATGGGGCGTACGCGGCGACCAGTTCGAGCGGCGTCACTTCCAGGGCGCCGAGCGCCAGCGAAGGTACCGCATTCATCCGGCTCCGGATTCCCGACCGGCGAGCCTG
>DASYVW010000361.1:0-2172 GCA_035936675.1 Gemmatimonadales bacterium | reverse complement strand
CTGGTGACCCGGCTCGGCGGGTCGCTCCGAGGATGGAGAGGGAGGGGTGTTACGCTGGGCCTGCTCGTGGCGCTGCTCGCTGCCGGAGCCAACGCGCAGTCGCCCGCACCCGAGCGGCTCTACGAGTCCGGGGCACTCCGGGCTGCCGCCGAGGGGTTTGCCCGCCGGGTGGAGGTCGAGCCTGCGGTGGCCGCGCATTGGTATGACCTCGGTGCCACGTACTATCGGCTCGGCGCCAAGGGTCGAGCGGCGGCCGCATGGACCCGTGCGCGGCGACTCGCCCCTCGGGAGCCCACGATCACCCGTGCTCTTCGCCTGACGCCTCCCCCCGACGCCGTATCGGGCCGGTGGCTCTGGAGCCCGCCGGTGACCGCCGAGGAGCTGCTCCTGCTCGGCGCTCTCGGTTGGATCGGGGGTTGGATCGGGTGGACGCTCCGTCCCCGGTCGCGCGACCGGTTCGCGATTCTCCTGGTGTTTGCGGCAGCGGCGATCCTCGCCGGGTTCGGCCTCCGGACGTGGTATCGGCGGCCGATCGCGATCGTGCTCGATCAGACGACGCTTCGCCTCTCCCCTCATGGCCGGGCCCCCGCCCTCGGACCGCTGGAGGCCGGCGGGGCGGTTCGCATCGTTCGCCAGGAGCGAGGATGGTCTCTGGTCCGGGCCGCCGGATCCAGGGAGGGATGGGTTGCATCCGACGCCATCGCGGCCATCGGCGGATAGATTCCCTGCATGTCACGCCGGATTGCCATCCTGCCCGATGCTGTCGCGGACCAGATCGCGGCCGGCGAGGTGGTCGAGCGTCCTGCCTCTGTCGTCAAGGAACTGGTCGAGAACGCACTCGACGCAGGTGCCCGCCACGTACGGGTCGAGCTGGAAAACGGCGGTAAGGTGCTGATCCAGGTGAGCGACGACGGCGGCGGCATGGGACGGGAAGACGCCGTCCTCTCGCTCGACCGCCACGCCACGAGCAAGGTTCGGTCCGCTGCCGATCTGGTGGGTGTGGCCACATTCGGGTTCCGCGGCGAGGCGCTGCCGGCCATCGCCTCGGTATCGCGAGTGACATTGGCTACCCATGATGGTGAGGCGGAGGGAACCGAGTTGACCGTGGTCGGGGGGAGATTGGACCGGGTGGCACCCACGGCGCGGCAACGCGGGACCAGCGTGACGGTCCGGGGACTCTTCTTCAATACACCGGCGCGAAGGAAGTTTCTTCGCTCCGCCGCGAGCGAGACTCGCGCCGCGCACGAGGCCGTCGCCACTCTGGCGCTGGCCCATCCCGAGTCCGGATTCGAGCTCCATGTGGACGGGAGCTGTCGGCTCGCCGTCCCCGCCGACCAGGATCAGGTCGAGCGGCTGGCGGGAGTGTGGGGGCGTGATCTTGCCGGAACACTGATCCCAGTCGAGTACGCCGCCGGCGCCTTTCGCGTGGGCGGGTATATCCAGCGTCCCGGCGATGCCCAGCCCACCGGACGCCGCACCCAGCTCTTCGTGAACGGCCGGCCGTTTAGAGACCCGTTCCTGATCCGAGCCGCCGAGGCGGGGTATCGCGCGGCCATACACCCCGGCGACCGGCCCTCCCTGTATCTCCGGATCGAGGTTGCCCCGGAGGACGTGGACGTCAATGTCCATCCCGCCAAGCTCGAGGTGCGCTTTCGCGACCGGATCGGGGTCGAGCGTGTGGTCGAGGAGGCGGTACGGTCCGCGCTGGGTGCGCTGGTGGCGGCGGTTCCGGTCGGCGACTGGCGCCCGCTTCCCGTCGCGTTCGGCGCGCGCAGCAGCGCTGGCGGAACCCAGCTGGTGGACCTCGAGCAGTTGTTCCCCGCGGGCTCCGGCGACGAACCAGCCGATGCACTGCAGGAACCGCCGCTCGGCTTCGAGGCGTCGCTGCTCCAGGTGTTCGACAGTTACATCATGTACCAGGGGCCCGAGGGAGTTGTCATCGTGGACCAGCATTCGGCCCACGAACGGGTGCTGTACGAAGCCGTGCTCGCACAGCTGAGCGACAACAACGCACCGGCGCAACGGTTGCTCCTGCCGCTCACCCTCGAGCTTACCGACGAGGAGCTCGATGCGGTGGAGGCCCACGGGCAGGAGCTCCGGCGTGTCGGCTTCGAGGCCGAGGCATTCGGCGGCCGGACCGTGGTGGTGCACTCTGTCCCGTCGCCCCATCCC
>DASYVW010000360.1:0-1610 GCA_035936675.1 Gemmatimonadales bacterium | reverse complement strand
CTCGGGGAATCGGAAAGTTTCGGATGCGAAAGGAATGGACCGCCCATTCGGCCTGTCGCGGTTCGACCACCCGGAGCGGGCCTGCTGCCTCGATCCGCTCCTTGGGCCGGAGGGCCACCGCCAACGGACCGGTCAGCTCCCGAGGCAAACGGGCGGTCGAGAGCAACGCGCTCACCCCGATCGAGCCATCGAGCAGCTGCACCTCGAGCGAGTCCAATTGGCTCCGGACCGATGGATCGAGGCCCACCCCAATCATCGACGCCACCTCTGACGGCGTGAGGATAACCGAGTCGGCTCTCCAGCCGTTGAGGGAGTCGATCTTCGAGCGGGCCGACAGCAGCGCCCGGCTCCCTGGCCTGCCGGAGGTCACGGTTTCGCCCGGGGTGAGGCCGGTGCCGAGTAGCCGGTGCAGCTCGTCAGCCAGGCGGTCACGATAGAGCCAGCCTATCGCCAGGAGAACAATCAGGCCCAGACCACCGAGCAGCTTGAAGGGTGCGGAGAGGCAGCCCATCAGTGTCCGAGATCGAGAGTGAGACGAGACTCGTAGCGCGGTCCCCCGGTGGTCAGGAGACTCTCATAGAGCACTAGTTGATTGGCCACGAACGGCACCTGCTCGAAACCCTCCGCATTGTCCTCCAGCCCACCGGGAGGGAGCCGTTGGCCCTCGCGAACCCGCCCCAGCGTCACATGCGGCTGGAACGGGGCGCCTTCCGGCGGGAAGCCGATGGCTTCGCAACCGCGTTCGATTCGATCCTGGAGCAGCTCCAGCGAGGCCGGGGCCTCCACCCCAACCCAGAGGATGCGGGGCCGGGTACGGCTGGGAAACGCACCGAGCTCACCTAACCGGAGGGAAAGGACGCCGGCCCCGGCCGCCGCAAAGCGCAGCGCCTCCTGGATGACGTCCAGCCGCTCCGAGGCCACCTCGCCGAAAAATTTGATGGTCATATGCAGACCCTCATCATGCACCCAGCGCACCGGCCAGCCGCCTTCACGCAGGCGGCCCAGCAGGGCAAGGATCTGCTCCCGGGCCGGATTGGGGATCGGCACCGCAATAAAGAGCCGCATCAAGCGGTGGAGTGCGGCGCGATCGTGAGAAGCGCGCCCCGGCGATACCCCGCCGGATCCAGCTCCACCTCGTCGAACCCCAGGTTGCTGAACTCGGCATCGATCGAGCTCCACTGGGCCCGGAGTCGGTCCATCTGATCGGGAGTCACTTCGAGCCTGGCCTTCCTGCCGTGGTGGCGGACGCGGAGGTCGCCGGTCACTCCCAGCGAACGCAGAAAGGCCTCTCCTTCTTCCACTTGGTGCAGTCGCTCTGAAGTTATTTCTAGGCCGTAGAGCACCCGGCTCGATAGGCACGGCGCGGCCGGCGCATCCCAGGTCGGCAGCTCGAGCTCGCGAGCGGCCTCTCGAACGTCGCGCTTGGTCCAGCCGAGCTCGGCAAGGGGCGAGCGTACCTGGTGCTCACGTGAGGCACGCAGTCCGGGCCGATGCTCGCCGAGATCATCGGCATTGGTCCCATCGATGACCGCGTCGAACCGGCGCTCCCGCGCAACCTGGTGCAGACGGGTCCACAGTTCGGACTTGCAGAAGTAACAGCGATCGGTGGA
>DASYVW010000359.1:0-8125 GCA_035936675.1 Gemmatimonadales bacterium | reverse complement strand
CTCGGCGCCGGCGTCTCGCCACTTCGGCAAGGTGCTGTGGCCTTGGTGCAGGGAAGGGGTAGCCTCCGCCGGCCGATCGAGATCCTGAACTGCGGGAACTCGGGAACCACCACCCGGCTGCTGTTGGGCCTCCTTTCGGCTCACCAGTTCTCCGCCACCCTCACCGGCGACCGGTCGCTGCGCCGCCGGCCGATGCGCCGGGTCACCGCACCGCTGTCAACGATGGGAGCACGGTTCATTGAGCGACATGGCGATGGCCTACCCCTCACGGTCGAAGGCGCCCGCCTCCAGCCGCTGAGCTACGAGATGCCGGTTTCCAGTGCCCAGATCAAAAGTGCCATTCTGCTTGCCGGCGTGGCCGGCGAGGTCCCGGTGGCTGTGCGGGAGCCGCATGGACGCTCACGCGACCACACCGAACGACTGCTCCGCTCGTTTGGCTACGGAGTGGCAGAGCGCGATGGCTGGATCCGCTTCTCCCCGGAGGGCCGGATCGAGCCATTCGATATTCCCGTCCCCGGCGATCCTTCCTCTGCGGCATTTCTGGTGGGAGCGGCAATTCTCGCAGAGCGGGGCGAGCTCCGGATTCTCGGTGTCGGGATCAACCCGACCCGCATCGGTTTCCTGGAGGTCCTCCGCCGGATGGGCGGTCAGATCGAGATAGAAAACACCAGCACGAGCTTCGGCGAGCCGGTCGGCGATCTGGTGGTGCGTCCCGGCGCGCTCCGCGCGACCGAGGTGGCCGCCGGGGAGATTCCCGGACTGATCGATGAGATTCCGCTTCTGGCTATTCTCGCATCACGGGCGGAAGGCGTCACCGCATTCCGACAGGTCGGCGAGCTCCGGGTGAAGGAGAGCGACCGCCTCGGGCTGATCGCAGAGAACCTCAGAGCTGTCGGTGCACGCGCAGAAGTGGTTGCTGAAGATCTCATCGTGGAAGGCCGTCAGCGGCCGCCTCGGGGAAGGGTGCGGACCGCGGCCGACCACCGGCTCGCCATGGCGTTTGCGGTGCTCCGAACGCTCCCGAGAGCCGAGATCAGAATCGACGATATGGCTTGCGCCGCCGTGAGCTTTCCGGGGTTTCCCGAGACGTTGAGGAGGATTCGGCGCCGATCCTGATCGGTGGCCTCCAGCTCCTCAGCTCGGCAGGGTGGGGTCTCCGCCCTCGTGAGCTCTCTTCCTGGCAGCTCGCTGCAGCCTTGCCTCGACTGCGCTCACGAGAAGGACTCCCAAGCCGGCCCCCGCCGCGCCGGCGAAAAAATCCCACCAGTCCGCGTCTCGGTAGGGCAGAAACCACTGCACGAGCTCGATTCCCGCTGCGAACGCGAACGAGATGAGGAGCATCCACACCACCTTCGAGGCACGGTCGATATAGAGGAGCAGGGCAAACCCCAGAAAAACTCCAAAATGGACCAGCTTGTCGACGTGGTTCGTCTCCGCGAGCGGAATGGTGGGCACCGGCACGAGAAAAACCAGCACCATGACCACCACGTAGCCGACGAAGATCTTGTGGCGCATTGCCCGATTATAATCCTTCGCGCTGCGGATAGAATCCCGCGGCTGCCATCCCGCCGCCTGGGCAGGAGGGACGCGCCAATGGACCAACATCTCGGCCGATCGAGGCTCAGTTGAGCGGCGGTGTCATCGCCATCGACGGGCCAGCGGCCTCGGGAAAGTCGAGTACGGCGCGCGCCGTTGCCGAAGCGCTCGGTCTTGCCCACCTCGATTCGGGTTCGCTCTACCGGGGCGTGACCCTCGTCGCCCTGCGAGAGGCGGCAAGGCGGGGGCTTCAGCCTGACGACCTCAGCGCCCTCAGTCCTGAAACGATTTTAAGGGCAGCGGAAGACCGCGGCCTGATGCTTCAGCCGGACGGGGCCGGGTTCGCCGCCTATTTCGAAGGCGAGCCGGTGGACCTGGAGATCAGGAGCGCGCCGGTCACCGCGCAGGTCTCCGCCATCTCCGCCATTCCGGTGGTGCGCGAATGGATCAATGCCCGGTTGCGGGCCCTGGTTCGCGCGGGCCAGGATGTCGTGGTGGATGGACGGGACATTGGCACGGTGGTCTTCCCCGATGCCGACCTCAAAATCTTTCTGACCGCATCGCCTCAGGCTCGGGCGGGCCGCCGCATCAGCCAACGGGGCATGCCGGTGCCGCCCGAGGGCCTCGATGCCGAAGCCGCCGCTCTGGCGGCCCGTGACCACGCCGATTCGACCCGGGCCGTGGCCCCGCTTCGGCCCGCGAGCGACGCAGTTCACCTTGATACCACGACCATGGACTTTGCCGAGCAGGTACGCGTCATCGTGGACCAGGCCCGGCCGATCTTTTCCCGCCGCTGACGTCACTCCACATCTCAAGCCACAACCGATTGATAGGCCTTGCGTTGTGGGGCTTCGGCCGCTATCCTCATGGGCTTCCCGCGCAGGCACTTCCGCCTGTGGCGCGACATGACTCCGGCCCGCGGCTTTCCCGGCGCGGCACTTTGATAAGGACGGCACAGCCTCGCATGCTTGACCAACTCAATCCCTCAACCGACCACTCAACCGACCAGTTCATCTCCCCCACCGGCCTCCGCGTTCGGCAGGACCTCTACGACGAAGACTACAGCGACTCCGACTACGAGCAGATGCTCTCGATGTACGAGGGCACCATGTCGCAGATCGTCGAAGGTGAGATCGTCAAATCCAAGGTCCTCCGGGTCACCGATAATGCGGTAATTCTCGACGTTGGCTTCAAGTCCGAGGGCTCGGTTCCGCTGGATGAGTTCAAGGACCCCCACTCGCTGAAAGAGGGCGACGAGGTCGAGGTCTTCCTCGAGCACCTGGAGGATCAGGAAGGCGCCGTCGTCCTGTCGAAGAAGAAGGCCGACTTCATGCGGGTCTGGGAGAAGATCCGTGTGGCGCACGAGAGTGATCAGCCGGTCGAGGGCACCCTGGTCAAGAAGATCAAGGGCGGCGTGGTGGTGAACCTGATGGGGGTGGACGCGTTCCTTCCGGGGAGCCAGATCGCGCTCCGCCGGGTGCCGAACATCGACGAGCTGCTGGGCCAGACTTACGAGTTCAAGATCATCAAGCTGAACAAGCGGCGCCGAAACATCGTGGTCAGTCGGCGGGTGATTCTGGAGAACGAGCGGGCCCACAAGCGCGAGCACCTGATGAAGGAGCTCGCCGTCGGTCAGGTCCGGAAGGGTGTGGTCAAGAACATCACCGACTTCGGCGCCTTCATCGACCTGGGTGGGGTCGACGGCCTGCTTCATATCACCGACATGTCGTACGGCCGGGTCTCCCACCCGACCGAGATGGTCGCCATCGGCAAGGAAGTCGAGGTCAAGATCCTCGATATCGACTGGCAGCGCGAACGCATCAGCCTCGGCATGAAGCAGCTCCAGTCCTATCCCTGGCAGAACGTGGCGGCGAAGTATCCGGTCGGCACTCGGATCCAGGGCAAGGTGGTGTCGATCACCAATTACGGCGCCTTCGTCGAGATCGAGCCTGGCATCGAAGGTCTGGTGCACATCTCCGAGATGAGTTGGACCCGCAACGTCCGCCACCCCTCGAAGATCGTCAGCATCGGCGAGACCATCGAGGCGGTGGTGCTCAAGGTAGACGAGGCGGAGGAGAAGATCTCGCTCGGCATGAAGCAGACCGAGCAGGATCCCTGGATGGTGCTTCCACTCAAGTACCCGGTGGGCACTCGCATCAACGGCAAGGTGCGGAACCTGACCAGCTTCGGCGCCTTCGTCGAGATCGAGCCGGGGATCGACGGCCTGATCCATATCTCGGACATGTCCTGGACCAAGCGGGTCCAGCACCCGTCCGAGGTGGTCAAGAAGGGCGACGCGGTGGACGTCGTGATTCTCAACATCGACGCCGAGAACAAGCGGATCTCGCTCGGGCTCAAGCAGGCGGAAGAGGATCCATGGCTCAAGATCGGCGAGATCTACCCCATCGGGATGGAGCTTCGCGGCCGGGCCGTGCGGCTGATGGATAAGGGCGTGGTGGTCGATCTGGGCAACGACATCGAGGGATTCGTTCCCATGTCCCAGCTCGCCGTCCCCAACATCGAGAACCCCGGCGACGCAGTGAAGGAAGGACAGGTGCTCGATCTCAAGGTGCTCGAGGTAGACCCGATCCATCACCGGATCGTGCTCGCCGTCATCGGGTACCCTGACGAGCCGATCATTCCGCCGGTGAAGCCGGCGTTCGAGGAGACCACGGCGACGGAATAAGTCGGGGAGGACGGATAGGGTGGAGAGGGCGGAGAGGATCGACTTGATCCCTCCGCCTTTGCCTTTCCGTCATCTCCGTCTTCTCCGACCTCTCCGTCCGCCTTATCTTCACGCCACCATGCCTGATCCTCGCAAACTCCTCGACCAGCTGCATCATCGGCAGGGCCTCGCCGAGCAGGGCGGGGGACCCGATCGAGTTGCCCAGCAACACAAGAAGGGCAAGCTCACCGCCCGGGAGCGGCTCGACTTACTGCTCGACGAGGGCAGCTTCCTCGAGCTCGACCGTTACGTCACTCACCGGTCAAGCGACTTCGGGTTGGACCAGCAAGTCTTCCCCGGTGACGGGGTAGTGACCGGCTCGGGCCGGATCGACGGCAGGCTGGTCTATGTGTTCTCCCAGGACTTCACCGTGTTTGGCGGGTCATTGTCCGAGGCTCATGCCGAGAAGATCTGCAAGGTCATGGACCTGGCGCTCAAGACCGGCGTGCCGGTGATCGGCCTCAATGACTCAGGCGGCGCCCGGATCCAGGAAGGCGTGGCCTCGCTCGGTGGCTACGCCGACATCTTCCTCAGAAACACCCTCGCCTCGGGCGTCATTCCCCAGATCTCGGCCGTCCTCGGACCCTGCGCGGGTGGCGCAGTGTACAGCCCGGCCATCACCGACTTCATCTTCATGGTTCGCGGGGTGAGCTACATGTTCGTCACCGGGCCGAACGTGGTGAAGACGGTGACCCACGAAGAAGTCAGTTTCGACGAGCTGGGCGGCGCCGATACTCATGGGGGGACGTCCGGCGTCGCCCATTTCGTGCACGACTCCGAGCCCGAGTGTATTCAGGCTATCCGGGAGCTGTTCGGATTTCTGCCCCTCAATAACCTCGACGAGGCACCGCAACGGCCCACCCCCGATCCCGCTGACCGGCGGGACCAGGCCCTGTTGGACCTCATCCCTGACACACCCAACAAGCCGTACGACATGCATGGCGTAATCGGTAGGGTGGTGGATGAGGGCGCCTTCCTGGAAGTACAACGAGGTCACGCGGACAACATCGTAGTGGGCTTCGCCCGGTTGGGTGGGGCCCCGGTCGGCATCGTCGCCAACCAGCCGGCGGTCCTGGCTGGGGTCCTCGACATCAATGCCTCCATCAAGGCGGCGAGATTCATCCGTTTCTGCGACTGCTTCAACCTGCCGGTGGTGACCTTCGTCGACGTGCCTGGGTTCCTCCCCGGCGTGGCTCAGGAACATGGCGGGATCATCAAACATGGGGCCAAGCTGCTCTATGCTTACTGTGAGGCCACGGTGCCCAAGCTGACCGTGATCACCCGGAAAGCCTACGGCGGAGCCTACGACGTCATGAGCTCGAAGCACATCCGGGGCGACATGAACCTGGCGTGGCCCTCGGCCGAGATTGCGGTGATGGGACCGAAGGGCGCCGTCGAGATCCTGTTCAAGGAAGAGATCGCCCAGGCCAAGGACCCCGCGTCGGCCACCGAGCGGCTGATCGAGGAGTACACCGAAAAGTTCGCTCACCCGTACGCCGCGGCCGCCCGGGGCTACATCGACGATGTGATCGACCCCAGGGATACCCGGCCCCGGCTGATCGAAGCGCTGCGCACGCTTCGAACCAAGCGGGACCGAAATCCGCTGAAGAAGCACGGGAATATTCCCTTGTAGGCTAGTGGCTATGGGCTCCATAGCCTTCTAGCCGGTGCAGACTCAGCCACCTGGCGGCGTCCCCTACTAGCTAACTGCTGGGCCCCGAGCCATTTTTGACACACATGTGTCAGCTGAGTTCCTCATGCCCTCCACGGCCAACTGACCCCATGCGGCGCCTTCTGCGTCAGGGTGGGTCTTCGCTCGTGGTGGTGTCGGCGCTCTGGAGTGGCGGCGTCCACGCCCAGGCTGCCATTGACCCGAACGTCGCGCCCCGGGCCGCCGCCCTCGAGCGGAGCGGTGAACGGCAGATGGCCATTGACCTGCTCGGCCGCTATCTCGCCACTGCCCCCGACGATGGCCGCGCGTGGTTCCAGCTCGGCCGCTTCTATTTGCTCGATGCGCGTGACTGGCACCTCCAAGGCCACCGGGGCGATCCCGATGGCCTTCTTTATTTGGACTTCGCGGCGACCGCCTTCGACCAGGCGGTGCGGTTGGCGGTGGACTCCAGTGTGGTGTACCGCGGACTGGCGGAGCTGGAACGTTCAGTGGTGCTCGTCGAGGATTCCGGATGGAGCGTCGGCGGTGCTTCGGGCCCGCCCGCGGACGCCCCTGAGATGCCGGGATTTATCGTTGAGCTCGGAGCCAACCTCCTCAGCTCCTGCCCCACCGGTGGAGTCCTGCTGGTCGGCACCGATCTCGAGGCATTGTCGGTGTGGTACGACGACCAGGATCTCCGCACTCGGGAGATCCTGCCGCTACGGCCTGACCGCTACGCCACCGATTCTGTCTATCGCCGGCGCATGGCCGAGGCAATGGGCATAGCCCCGGGCCTCCCGGTTCGCAACGCGCTGGCGGATGTGGCGGCGCGCCGGCCGCTGTGCCTGACGCCGACCGCCGATAGTGCTGCGGCTCCTCCGATTGTCTGGACGCCGTTTCGGCTCACCCGGGTCAGCCGGACGGTAGACGCAGGCCCGGATGCCCTGTCGCTCACCGATTTGCTCGAGGCGACACGCCAGGGCGCATCGGTCTGGCTTCGGGACGTGCGCGGCGTCTACGATAGCGCTGCCCGGTTCAATTCCCTCCTTTGTAGCAGCCTTCTGCTGGTCTTCGGAGACACGCCGCCGCCGGCATGCCGGCCATAAAACGCGTCCTCATCGCCAATCGCGGCGAGATCGCTCTTCGAATCATTCGCGCCTGTCGTGAAGAAGGCCTCGAGACGGTCGCGGTCTACTCCGCGGCCGACCACGGCAGTCCGCACGTGCGGGCGGCCGACCGCGCGATAGCCATTGGCCCCTCGTCACCGTCCCAGAGCTATCTCTCGATCGAGCGGCTCATCGCCGCCGCGCACGAGTCCGGAGCCGATGCCGTGCATCCAGGTTACGGCTTTCTGGCGGAGCGGGCCGCGTTCGTGGACGCGATCGAAGCCGCTGGCTTGGTGTTCGTCGGGCCACCCGCCGAGGCCGTTCGGGCGATGGGGGACAAGACCGAAGCCCGCCGCCGGATGGAGGCGGCCGGGGTGCCGATCGTGCCCGGCGCGGCACCGGCGGCAAACGACAACCGTGCGGCAAGGGCCGCGGCAGACCGCATTGGCTACCCCGTGATGGTCAAAGCGGCAGCCGGCGGGGGTGGGAAGGGGATGCGCCTCGTCCGCGGCCCTGAGGCACTCGATGCCGGTCTCGACGCAGCCAGGTCCGAAGCGCTCAAGGCCTTCGGGGACGCCAGCGTGTACCTCGAGAAGTTCATCGAGGCCCCGCGTCACATCGAGATCCAGGTGCTCGCCGATCATGAGCGCACGATCCACCTCGGCGAGCGGGAGTGCTCGATTCAACGCCGGCATCAGAAGCTCGTCGAGGAGGCCCCGTCCATTGCGGTCTCGGCCGAGCTCCGGGAGCGCATGGGAGCGGCAGCGGTTGCGGCGGCGCAGGCGGTAGGATATCGGAGTGCGGGCACCTGCGAGTTTCTCGTGACCGGGGATGGATCGTACTACTTCCTGGAGATGAACACGCGGATCCAGGTCGAGCACCCAGTCACGGAGCTGGTATACGGGGTCGATCTCGTCCGGGAACAACTTCGGATCGCGGCAGGGCTGCCGATGCGGATTCACTCGTCAGCGCTCGCCCCGCGGGGTTGGGCGATCGAGTGCCGGATCACAAGCGAGGATCCCGCCAACAACTTCCTTCCCTCAACCGGACGCATCGAATACTTGAGACCCCCCGCCGGTCCGGGAATCCGGTGGGACAGCGGGGTTG
>DASYVW010000358.1:0-2683 GCA_035936675.1 Gemmatimonadales bacterium | reverse complement strand
CCACAGTTTTCCCCAAGGCTACTTAACATAACATATCTTATACGACGTTGATTTGAGGCCCATAAACAAGGGGCCTCACGCTTCAAGGCCCCCTATTAGTCGTCCCTTGCTGCCCCGCTTACCTGCTCCCTACATCTTCCCCTGGGTCAGCTCTGCTAGCCGCACTTGGGCCTCGGTGAAGCTCGCCGATTTCGGATACTTCTCCAGTATGGTCCGGTACGCCCGTTCCGCGTCCTGGGTCTTGCCCGCCTCCCGATACGCCCGGCCCGCGTCCACCAGATAGTTGGCCTTGAGGTACTCGACCTCCGCCGCGTTCGAGGCCTGGTTATACGCGTCCGCGGCTTCGGCCCAGCGCTTGGAGTTTTCCAGGGCGGCACCCAGGAGACCGTAGGCGGGCGCCACGTACTTCTTGGCCGGCTTGGCGGCCAGGTACTCTCGCAATCCAACGGCGGCGAGCTCGCTCTGGCCGTTGACCATGCGGACCTGATTGAGGGTCAGCACGGCTTCGCTGGCCGCATCAGTCCCCTTATAGGTCGTGATGAGCCGTTGGAGCTCGCTCGAGGCGAGCGGCAGATTGCCGGCCTCGGCGGCGGCCCGGGCCTGGTTCAAGCTCCGGGCGGCGAACTGCTCCTTCCGCGTCCCGCTTGCCAGCAGGAACCAGCCGACGATCGCCGCGGCGGCGGCGACCGTAATCGCCGCTACCAGCTGGCGCCGGCGATCCCGGTACCACGGCGTTGTTGTTGCTGGTGGCGGTACCTTTTCCTGGGTTGACGCTTCCACGGTCGTCGCCATGTCGATCCAGCAAGAGGTTGATGAAAGAACCGTTGCGGCCGTCCAGGCCGAAGCTATGCCCCCGGCGTGACTCGAACACGCGGCCAACAGTTTAGGAAACTGCTGCTCTATCCATCTGAGCTACGGGGGCAAGTGATTGTAAAATTGCCACTTATGGCCGTTTCCTTCACGCGGCACTAGAGGCCACGCCCGTCCCTGGCAGTTGCTTATCGCGTTCAACTGTGGCGAGGTGGCACCAGCGGCACGGGCACCGGAGCAGCTTTGTGGTGGTTTATCTCCGGCTCCGAGCCTGGGGTATGCTAATCCCGTTGACAGTCTTCCGAAAGTCAGGCACCGTGGCCTCCAGCAAAGTCAAGCCACTGGTGACCGGACCCGTATCATGCGTACTTCGAAAATCCACACATCACAGTCGTGAAACCAGCCGAGGACTTCATGCGCTCCAACGCCTCCGTCATGATTACGGGGCTCACATCGGGCGCGCACCAGCTGGCCATCGGCGGTGTAGCGAGTACCTGCACGCTGGCCGGAGGTACCAGTCGTTCGGTGACACTGTCGGCGGATGATATTACCCAGGTGCAGCTTACAGTCACATGTCAGGCATCGTCCCCGACGGTTGTGGCCTTTGTTCCGCTACAGGGCTCCCCGTATGGCGTGGCGGTCTCTGCCGCCGTCGTGATCTACGCGGCGCAGATTGGTAGTTCAACTCTCGCCCGCGGCGATCTCTCATCGAAGAGCTTCACCAGCAGCGTAACCGTAGGGTCGACGCCGCCGCACGTTGTCTTCAACCCAGCCGGGACGACCGCCTACGCCACCCTCCAGACCGGCCAGGGTCTGGCGGTCGTAGACGTGGCGACAAACACTCTCACCACTACGGTGCCGCTGGCAAGCGACGGATTCAATCTGATTGTCGGGCCCGATGGCCAGAGGGTCTACGCTACCACGGCCGATGGCACCCTGTACGTGGTGAACGCCGCCACCAATACGGTTATCACTACCCTTCCTGTGGGCGCTGCGGCCAATGGGCTGGCCTTCAGTCCTGATGGAACCGCGCTGTACGTTAGCTCGCGCGACGCCGGCACGGTGGTGGCGATCGACCCGGCAACCAACACGATAACGCGCACGTACACCCTGGGCGGAATGCCTCAGCGACTGGCGGTGGCGCCGGACGGAAGCGAGCTGTACGTGGCCAATGAAGTCAGCGGGCTGGACGTGGTCGATGTCGCGTCTGGAACAGTCAATTCGATCTCGTTCGGGACGGCCGCATACGGCCTGGGCCTTACCCCGGACGGCGCCCAGATCTACATCCTCCTACCCCAAATGGGTGAAGTGCGAGTGCTGAATCGTGCCTCACGGACCGCGGTAAAGACGCTCCCTATCGGCGGCACTCCGCGCAACGTGGTGTTCGCATCTGACGGCACCGCGTTAGTCGCCAACGAGCAAGCGATCATCTTTGTCAAGTAGCCCTCGTTGCCGGCCCCCCGTCAGCAGCGGGCTACGGCATGGTAGGGGGCGCCCACGAGCCGATCACGCCCGTTCAGCGCACCGATCTCGAGCAGGAAGCTCCAGCCCACCAGTTCCGCTCCGAGGCCGCTCGCCAGCTGCCCAGCTGCGCGGGCGGTGCCTCCCGTAGCCAGCACGTCATCCACGATGAGCACCCGGCTTCCTGCCTTCCAGGCGTCTCTGTGTGCCTCGAGGGAATCGGTCCCGTACTCCAGATCATAGGCTTCGGTGGCGCGCTCCCAGGGCAGCTTTCCCGGTTTTCTGGCCGGTACGAAGCCCGCGCCGAGCGTGGTGGCCACTGCCCCGCCGAGGATGAACCCCCGGGCCTCGATCCCCATCACGTGGGTAACGGCCAACCGCTGAAACGGCCGGCACATCTCCAACACCACGT
>DASYVW010000357.1:0-6176 GCA_035936675.1 Gemmatimonadales bacterium | reverse complement strand
CGGTCCCACTGGCGGTCGATCCTGCGAAGGCGGTCGTGGGCCAAGCGGACGGCGGCTTGGACGAAGGCTTCGATGTCGGGATCGAATGGCATTTTTGAAGATGTTTAGGTCGATTCAGGTCGGCAGACATTACGGCACCATTTTGATTTTTGCGTGATCCTGACTCGCACGAAGGTTGTGACATGGGCCACAGAAATCGCATGGGTCAAAATGGCCCAATGTCTTGCGAACTGGCCCGCCGCATTCCTAGCTTGGGTCGCCTTTCGCGGCCGGTCCCGACGACCTCATGCCGCCCTCTAAGCTATTTCTCACGTTCTGGAGGTGAACCCATGTGCAAGCCTCTCGCACTCACGGCGGCCCTGCTGCTCCTGGCCGGCTGTAACGCGAGCAACCCAACCGCGCCAGCCACTACGTCGGAGCCGTCGTTCTTAACCAACGCAGGCTGTACGACCGCCCTCGCGAAAACCGCGGGAACTCCGGGTGCGGCCCATGTGGCCGTCGCCTGCGGGGACTAGTCGGCGGCACGTTACTGTACGAAGAGGGCGACGGCGCATTAAACCGTCGCCCTCTTTCGCATCTACACGCCGAGGTGGAGCCAGGAGGGATACAGGAGGGATAGATGACGAAGCGTCAGCGCGAGATCCTCGAGTCAATCGAGCGAGGTGAGACCTCTCAGGGCAACAAGGATATCCACGACCCCGCAGAGGGCCAGCGGTTCGACGCCTTTGTAGAGGAGCTTCAAGGACTCGAGCTGTACGGTTGGATTGCGTTGCATCTCCAGAAGAATTACGTGACGCATCAAGGCGAGTGGTTCAAGGCGAGCTACAAGTTGACCGAGGCAGGCCGGGATGCGCTGGCGCACGAGCGAGGTAGGGAGTGATGACGGATGGCCTCCTGGAGGCTGGCGGTCCGGCGTCCACCGTCTTATATAAGACGCGGGTCAACCCAGGTCGGGCTGCCCACCCATCGATCATCCTTTCCAGAATCATCGCCTTGTTGGAGGTGCGCGTATGCGGCGTTCTTGTTTCCCCGGTCTGGGGTTCGCGGCGGGAGCCGCGCTGGTCCTGGCCGGCTGTCAGAATGATTCCGGTCCGACTTCTCCCGAGACCGGGCCGCTGTCCGCCCGGGTGCAGTCTTCGCAGGGCTCGGATCTTCCCTCCGCCGCCGAGTTCGCTCGCCAGGTCCCCGGCTTCGGCGGCTTCTTCCTGAACCACGATGGGACTACCACGGTCTATCTCACCCGCGGCTCGAGTCGCGCCCCGGCCGAGCGAGTGCTCGCGGGGTATCTCAAGGGGCGGGGACTCTCCACCGCCGCGGTGCGGGTGGTTGAGGCCCGGTACGGTTGGCAGCAGCTCCAACGTTGGCAGGCGGCCGCGACCGGCGAGGCGCTCGCCGTTCCCGGAGCGGTGTTCGTGGACAACGACGAGACCAGCAATCGGGTCCGAATCGGGGTCGAGAATCTGGGCGCGGTGGGCCAGGTACGCGCGGCAGTGGCACGGCTCCGCATTCCTGACGACGCGGTCACCGTCGAGCGCGCAGACCCGATCCTCCAGGTGGCCACGCTGCAGAACGTGGTGGATCGTCCGGTGCGGGCCGGCGTGCAGATCAACTTCCCCGGCTTCATCTGCTCCGTGGGCTTCAACGCTACCTCGGGGACCCAGAAGTCGTTCGTGACCGCGTCGCACTGCACCAACAAGCAAGGTGGCGTGGAGAGTACTCCCTACTGGCAGCCGCTCCAGACGACGGCCCCGACCCAGATCGCCACCGAGGTGGCCGATCCGGTCTACGTGAAGGGCGGCGGCGCTGGATGCCCGCGCAGCAGGCTATGTCGTTTCAGCGACGCCTCCCGCGCCGCGTACGCCAACGGCGCCAACCAGGCGCTCGGCCTGATCGCCCGGACCAGCGCGGCGAACAACGGCAGCCTCACCATCACCGGCTCGTTCACCATCAGCACTAACGACTGCGGCACGACTGGGGGATGCCTGGCCGTCGGCACCACCGTGAACAAGGTGGGCCGCACCACCGGTTGGACGGCCGGCAATATCACCGCCACGTGCGTGAACACCGGCGTCTCCGGCTCCAGAATCGTGCAGCTCTGCCAGACCTTCGTGTCGGCGCGAGTGGGCGGCGGCGATAGCGGGTCGGACGTCTTCCAGATCACCGGCAGCAGCGTGAAGCTCGCCGGGGTCCTCTGGGGCGGCAACTCGGGGGGGACCCAGTTCGTGTACAGCCCGTTCGGCAACGTCACCCGGGAGCTCGGTACGCTGATCACCCACTGAGCCGTCGGCAAAGAAGACTCGGCTCCGTCTGACCCTGGAGGCACCGGTGCGCGACCGTCGAGGCGCGCCGGGTACGCCTACTTTCCCGTCGGCCTATAAGAGAACTTCTGGCCTCCCACCGACGCCTCGTACATCAGCCCGCCTTTCGCCATGGTGACGATAGCGACGCCCTTGCGGTAGCCGAGATCGGCCGAGGCCCGGGCGGTAAGAGCAATCGCCGACGCCTGCGCGTCGAGCTTGAGTTTTCCCTGCTTGAAGTTGGCCAGTGCGGCCGCGTCCTTGAAGAAGACGACCTCACTATAGACCTGCCCGCCCAGCTGCAGACCGATGGTGACCTGCGTCAGGGTGGAGCGCCCGATCAGCCGGCCCCGCTGGTAGACGTACCCTTTGCCCCGCGCCGCACCCAGGCCCATTCCGCCTTTCCCGACGGTCGGGAACACGGCGTATCCGTACGCGTCGGCAAATATCTTGGTCATGCCGGGATCTTTTTCCTTGAACTTCTGGATCACCGCGGCCACGTCGGATGGACCGGCGGTTGATGCCGGGTGGTGTGACGAGGGCAACAAGAGAGCGAGGAGCAACGCTGGGGATTTGAGATGGAGCTTCATCGGGCCATTCTCCTAGGGGACTGACTGAGGGACCGATTTGAGGGCCCTCCTACCAAGGGGTAAGTCTAACCTCAATGAACGAGCACCCGCTCCTCCGTATGTGGAGGGATCGGCTCGACGCAGAGGTCGCGCAGGAGCAGGCGCGGGCTGCTCGAAGGGCAGCCCGTGAGGCCGAGCGCGCCGGCTGGCACGAGGCGTGGCGCTCGTATAAGGCTCGTCTGACTGAAAACCGAGAACCGGTCCCCCTGCCTCGCTGGTGGGACCTGCCGGGGTGGGTGCGCTTCTTGCTCCGGCTGCACGCTCCGGGTAGACCTGACTGAGCAGCAGCAGCTGGCTGACGGCACAAAGCTTGAAACAGCATGAATCCCCTGTCCCGGTTGAGGCATTTCTGACACAGCCGCACGCGGCATCCGCCGAGCCTCGTATCGTCCTCATCGTCGAGGACGAAGACATCGTCAGACGAATGCTCACTCGCGTGCTCGGCGACGCTGGGTATCGGACCCTCGAGGCACGAGACGGGGCGGAAGCCCTGCGGATGGTGACGTTTGCCTATCCCTACCTCCATCTCGTCATCACTGACGTGCTCATGCCGGAGCTGGACGGGCGAGTGCTGGGGCACCGGTTGCGCGAACGTTGGCCGGAGCTTCCGGTGCTCTACGTTTCAGCGTATGCGGTTGACGACCTCTTCCATCGCGGCGCCCCCACGGCCGGCGCGCCCTTTCTGCAGAAGCCGATTGCGGCCCAAGAACTTCTGACCGTGGTCCAGGGACTGCTTACGTAGTCCCATCCTCCGCTGCGCTCCCTTCCGCTGCTATTGACGCGTCCTTTCTGATTCCTTAGCGTAGCCAATCCAAGCAATGGTCCTGATCCGCCAAGAGAGAGTGCCATGAAACTGACCGTCAATGGCGTCGAGCGCGAAGTGAACGCGCCATCCGATATGCCGCTGCTCTGGGCCCTGCGCGACCTGCTCGGCCTTACCGGCACCAAGTTCGGCTGCGGCATCGCGCAATGTGGTGCGTGCACCGTTCACCTGGACGGTACGCCCCGGCGCTCCTGCGTCACGCCGGTATCCGCCGCCGCGGGCAAGAAGATCACCACCATCGAAGGGCTTTCCTCCGATGGCAGCCACCCAGTGCAGCGCGCCTGGGCCGAGCTGGACGTGGTGCAATGCGGGTATTGCCAGTCCGGCCAGCTCATGTCGGCCGCGGCCCTGCTGGCCGCAAAATCCAATCCCACCGATGCCGATATCGACGCCGCCATGAGCGGCAATATCTGCCGCTGCGGGACCTACCAGCGCATCCGCTCCGCCGTGCACCGTGCGGCCGAGCTGAGGACCTCGGTATGAGCGCCCCGACAACCGCTTCCCGCCGCGAGTTCATCAAGACCGGGGCCCTGGTCACCGGCGGTCTGGTGATCGCGTTCACGATGCCTGGCGCCAAGCGCTTTGCTCGGGCGGAGCGCACCCCGGCCGGTCCGTTCGCGCCCAACGCCTTCGTGCGCGTGGGCAGCGACGACAGCGTCACGGTACTGCTCGCCCATTCGGAGATGGGCCAGGGCATCTGGACCGCCCTGCCCATGCTGATCGCCGAGGAGCTGGACGCCGACTGGTCCAGGGTCCGCGTGGAGCATGCGCCGGCGGCGCCGGCATACGCCCACACCGCCTTCGGTATGCAGATGACCGGCGGCTCGAGCAGTACCTGGTCGGAGTTCGACCGGTGCCGCCAGGCCGGCGCTACGGCGCGTGCGGTGCTGGTGGCCGCGGCGGCACAGCGCTTCGGCGTCGAGCCATTGGCCTGCCGGACCGAGAACGGGGTGGTGATTTCCGGTAGCAAGCGGGCCCGTTACGGCGAGCTGGCCGAGGCCGCGGCGAAGTTGCCGACGCCGAAGACAGTTCCGCTCAAGGATCCCAAGGACTGGAAGCTCATCGGCAAGCCGACCAAGCGCCTGGATACGCCGGAGAAGATTACCGGCCGGGCCCGGTTCGGCATCGACGTGCAATTCGATGGCCTGCTCACCGCCGTGGTGGCGCGATCGCCGGTATTCGGCGGCAAGGTAAAGTCTCTCGACGACACCAAGGCCAAGGCTGTGCCCGGCGTGCGGTGGGTCGTGCAGGTACCCAGCGGCGTCGCGGTAGTGGCGGATCATTTCTGGGCTGCCAAGCTCGGCCGCGATGCGCTCGAGGTCGTCTGGGACCTCGGCCCCAATGCGAAGCTGGACAGCGCTGCCCTGCGGGAGGAGTTCGACCGGCTGGCCGGCACCAAGGGCATGACCGCCGCCCAGGCCGGCGATATGACCGGGGCCTTCGCCAAGGCGGCAAAGACCATCGAAGCCGACTATGCCGTGCCCTATCTCGCGCATGCGACGATGGAGCCGCTCAATGCCACGGTGCGCATCAGCGGGAACAAATGCGAGATCTGGACCGGCACCCAGTTCCAGACGCTGGACCAGCAGATGGCCGCGAAGATCACGGGGCTCAAGCCCGAGCAGGTGGAGATTCACACCACCTTCCTCGGCGGGGGTTTCGGCCGCCGGGCCACGCCGACCTCCGACTTCGTCAGCGAGGCGGTGCAGGTCGCCAAAGCCGCCGGGGCACCGGTTAAGACCGTGTGGACCCGCGAGGACGACATGCGCGGCGGCTACTACCGCCCGGCCTACCTCCACCGGGTGCGCATCGGGCTCGGCAGCGATGGTCTGCCGACGGCCTGGCACCACGTGACGGTCGGCCAATCGATCATGGCCGGTACGCTGATGGAGTCAATGATGGTGAAGAACGGCATCGACGCCACCTCCGTCGAGGGCGTGGCCGACTCGCCTTATCTCAAGAATGTCCCGAACCATCGGGTCGACCTGCATTCGCCTAAGACCGGCATCCCGGTGCTCTGGTGGCGCTCAGTAGGCCACAGCCATAACGCATTCGTCATGGAAAGCGCGGTCGACGAGCTGGCCCGGGCCGCGGGCAAGGATCCGCTCGAGTACCGGCGCACCCTGCTGAAGGGGAACGCCCGCCATCTGGCCGCGCTGAATCTGGCGGCCGAGAAGGCGAAGTGGGGTACGCCAGTCCCTCAGGGTCATGCCCGTGGTGTTGCGGTGCACGAATCGTTCGGCAGCTATGTGGCTCAGGTCGCGGAGGTGTCGGTCGAGAAAGACGTGATCCGGGTGCACCGGGTGGTCTGCGCGATCGATTGTGGGGTGGCGGTCAACCCCGAGACGGTGCGGGCCCAGATGGAATCAGGCATCGCCTTCGGCCTGGGCGCGGCACTCCACAGCAGGCTGAGCTTCAAGGACGGCC
>DASYVW010000356.1:0-5124 GCA_035936675.1 Gemmatimonadales bacterium | reverse complement strand
CGCGGAACTCCACTTCCCCCCGGAGCGCTCTGACGTCCGCCGCACCCGGGCTGTCGGCCACCACGTCGTCGGCGTCCAGGATATTGAAGATGGCCTCGAGCGAGACAGTGGCCCGGCGAAGCGTCTGATAGGTGTTGGTGAGCCCCTGCACCGGTCCGAA
This sequence comes from Gemmatimonadales bacterium, assembly GCA_035936675.1. Taxonomy (GTDB): domain Bacteria; phylum Gemmatimonadota; class Gemmatimonadetes; order Gemmatimonadales; family GWC2-71-9; genus CAVVWJ01. Next base: position 4,964 of record DASYVW010000356.1, on the reverse strand, counting down.
AAGCCCTCCGATGTACCCCAGGAATGCCACCAGCGTTCCGAGCGTCATCTCGTTGCGATACACGAGGTAGCCACCGATGGCCAGGGCCGCGAGCCGGGCGGCGGTGGCGGCGAGGCTTCGGAGCGTGCCGGTGTAGTTGTCGGTGCGTACGCCCCGACGTACGACGACGTTCCCCTCCCGCACCCCGGCCAGGAATCGCCGCTTCTCCTCCTCCTCCATCACGAACCCCTTCACCGTCATCATCCCGGCCAGCACCTCGTTGAAGCGCCCGTAAATCGAGTTCCAGCGCTCGACCAGGCGTCGTTCCCGTTGCTCCTGCTCGGGTGCGGCCCAGGCGCCGATGAGCGCCGGAACCGGAGCGAAGACGATGACGGCGACGGCCATGTGCCACTCCAGACGGAGCATCGCCGCGACGGAGAGCACGAGGTACAGCAGGGTCGGCAGGAGGTTGAAGGCGGTGTCGCAGAAGGCGGTGACGCAGCCGTTGATTCCGGCGTTGATCCGGTTCATCGTGGCGCCGATCGTCTCCCTCTGGTGAAACGACATCGGGAGCGAATTGAGCTTGCCCATCACCCGCTCGCGCACCGTGTAGTCCACCCCGAGCCGGACGTCCCAGCTCAGCACACCGAGCCATGCCTGAAGCCCCGAACGCGCGATCTCCAGGACCACCAATGCCGCGATGGCCAGGCTGAACTTGGAGAGCCCGGTGCCGGCGCCGAGCTGGTCGAAGAGGTATTTCATGACGAGAGGATCGACGGCGCTCAGGACAGCGAGCACGAGCGCGAGACAGGTAACAGCGATCAGGGTGCGGCGGTACGGCCGCACGAACTCGAGCGACCGTAGGGTGAGCTGGAATCCGGTTTGTTTCGCTTGCATTCTCAGGGAATTAAGAGGGACGAAGTGATTAGTCCCCCCCGAGAAGCAAGTTCAATGCCTCGACGTGGCCCTGCGAAAGCGCCTGCGAGCGTTCCTTCTCACCCCGGCACGTTGCTCAGGAATCTTTGCTCGCCAATGAGTTACGGGCGACCCATCCGCTCGAGCGAACCCCTAGAAGCGCCAGAGTGAAAATCGGCTGGGGAAAACTCTGGATTGTCCCCCTGCATACTGCACTGGAAATGGCTATCTCAACTGCGGAGCTTCGCGCCTGCCTCCGCTCGAGAGTGCACCTTCATTTTGCCAAGCACACGCTGGGTGTGGTGCCTGGCGGTGTGGGTGCTGATGCCGAGTGTCTTAGCGATGGCGACATTGGAGCGCCCTTGCGCCAGCAGCATGGCCACTTCGGTCTCCCGGGCAGTGAGGCCGAACTGCATTTGCAGGTACGCGGTTCGGGCCGGTGCGAACCCACCCTTCCCGGGCGTTCGTCCGGTTCGTTGTTCCCGTATCTGCTGCCGCAGGTCGCGCATCTCCAGCAGTGAGCCGTGAATGCGTTCGATCAGCGCCCGTCCGTCTTCTCGCAGCGCAGCAAAGGTGGACAGGACCTCGCTGAGTCGCTCCTGGGCTCCGTCGCCGGTCGGGTCGACCGAACTTTTCTTGCCTGCTTTCTTTGCGTGCATGACTGATCCTGGGCCGCTAGGTTGTCACTTGTGATATGGACGCTAGGCGTTGCCCGCGAGCCCCCAAATCTAGCCGAGTGCTATGAGCCGGAACCTCGAACCGCTTCGGCGGGCTTTGGCCCGGAAGGGGCTGACACCAGCCTCCTTTGTTCCTGAGGCGAGTGGTGGCAGGCTGGAAGAGGCCAGCATCAAGCCGGCTCGCCTGCTGGAGGGTACCCGGCTCGAGGCCATCGCCGTCGGCCCTGCGGAGGCATGGCCAACTCCGCTCGCCTACCTGGATGGCATCCAGCGGTCCGAGGTGGTCGGGTACCATGGGTCGTCTCCAATCCTCGCCGCCGAGATCGCCGCCGCCGTTCGCGAGCGGCACGATCGCCGCCTGCACACCGCAACCCAGACGAGCCGTCTCCTGGTGCTGGCCCGCCCTTCGGCGCTCGCTGCCGCCGGGGATGCGCTCCTGCATCGTGAGCCGGTCCCGCTGCCGGACGACGATGCTCCACATCCCGTGCGGGACCTGCTGAACGCGGCGCGAGCCCTCGACCGCGAGCGAGGAGCGCTCGAGATCGCGGTGGGCGACGCGTACCGCGCCCGTTCCGCCGGCTGGCTCATCGTAGACGGCTCGTTGGCGGAGAGCCCACGCTGGGCGGAGGATCCGAGACTGGTGGGTATCTCCAAGAGTCACTCGATTTTGCCGTTCGAAGGCGAGGATCTCGAACGCTACCTGCGGCTCCCCGTTGGCCACCGATCCTCCGTGTACGCACCCGCGACGAGGAGCTTGGCTCCGGTTCGCGCGTGGGGGCTTCGTCTCTGGCCCTGGGAAGGGAAGGACCTGCTTCACGGGTTGGTTCGGGTCGAGGTCGCGCCGGCCAACGGGGCCACCGAGCTCGTGGATGCGATTTCCCGCTGGGTCCTGGCCGAGCGAGCGCCGCTCAGCGCACCCGACCACCGATGGGACCGGCTGCTCTATGGGATCCACAGTGTAGAACAGTATCTGAAAGCAAACGCGTAAGCGGGAACTTTTTCCTTTCCCCCTCACGCCTTTCCCACTACGTTCCACCCATGCCCCCTGAAACTCTCCCGGTCGGCCGCGTGGTGGCCACCGAGCTCAAGCCCTCCACTCCACACCAGTTCCACTTCTGGACCGCCCGCGAAACGCCGATCGGCATCGGAGCGATCGTGCGCGTCCAGGAAAACGAGCGGGTCGTCTTCGGGGTGGTGACGGACGGGTTCGCGTATTCCGATTTGATGACGCCCATGCACGCGGTGATCGGCGCTGATGGTGATCCGGTTGCTGCCGGCGCCGAGCCGACGGCACGGGCCGAGATCCGGCTCTTTACCGCCGCCGTGCTCCGGCAGATCCCGGAGGAGCCGCTCCAGCCCGTTCCCCTCGGAGCAGTCTGGCTTGCGTCGGACAACGACGTCGTGCAGGCGCTCCGCATGGATGGGTTCACAACCGGAGACCGTCCCACCGGCATCCCGGTCGGACTCTATGCTGCCGGGGGCTTCGACTGCCCGGTGTATCTGGACTGCGACTTCTTGCTGGGTCCCGAGGCGGCTCACCTCAACATCACCGGAGTGTCCGGCCTCGCTACCAAGACCAGCGCGGTCGAGTTCCTCCTGGGCAGCATCTTTCAGACTTTCCCCTCGCACAAGGGAACCGTCGCAGCCCTCTGCTTCAACGTAAAGGGTCCTGACCTCTGCTTCCTCGACCAGCCCGGGACGCTCGGGGAAGAGGATCTGCGGCAGTACGCCCGCCTCGGTCTTCAACCGGAACCCTTCGCCAATGTTCGCTACTATGCCCCGTTGAAACCCGATGGGGTGAACTTGAATACACTGCGGACCCATGAGGCGCTCTCGGGAAACACCGAGCCGCTCGTGTGGGGTTTGCGTGAAGTTCTGGACTACGCGGAGGTCGTGCTGAACCGGGACGACATCGACGCCAAGGCCGACGCCTTCATTGATTTCCTGGCGGAGCGCGTCGTTGGCCGGGAGTACCAGGACGAGATGCTGCGACGAAAACCCTTCCTGGTCCAGAGCTTCGCCGACCTGGAGGAGTTCTTTCGCGCCATCTTCGATTTCATGGAGCTGCTGGGGAAGGGTGGGGAGGTGTGGAAGACACACCATGTGGCCACGATCCGGAAGGTGCGGAACCGGCTCAGTAATATCAGCACTCGCTCCAAGGGCCTCGTAACCGATGACGGCGTAGCCAGTGATCTGCCATGGGGGCGCTTCGAGGATCGCAGTGTGCATGTGATCGACGTGGCCGGTCTCGATCCGCTCGCTCAGGATCTGGTCTTTGCGCGGGTGGTTTCGAAGCTCCGGGAACATCTCGAGCGGCGAGACCTGGGCGTTGACCATGTCGTCGTGTTCGTGGATGAGCTGAACAAGTATGCGCCCGCCGACGGGCCCGACACGTACGTGAGAAAGATGCTCATCGATCTCTCCGAGCGGGGACGCTACCTGGGCCTCGTGCTCTTCTCGGCCCAACAATTCCGCTCTCAGGTGCAGCGCAGAGTAGTGGGGAACGCCGGCACCGCGATCTACGGCCGCATGGATTCCGACGAGCTCGCCACGCCCGGGTACGGCACCCAATCGCCGGCAACCAAGATCAAGCTGGCCACGTTGCCCAAGGGCGAGCTGATGCTCCGCCACCCGCACTTCACCCAGCCGATCTTCGTCAAGTTCCCCCGACCCGCCGTGCTCAACAGCCGGGAGGGCATCGAACGTTTCCCCCCGGCCGGGGAGCTTCCTTTCGAGGACGCGGTGGTGCGTCAGATGCGACGGCTCGACCGACGTGTGTCATCGGAGGCCGTTCGCGCGCTGATCGACGGACGACGGGAGGAGGATGTGCGCCGGGCCCTGTCCGCTACCCGCCGCGAGCGTCCGGCTGACGCATATGCCTTCTTTACCGCGTGTCTCGGCCGTCGGGTCAATGGAGAGGTCGTGGCAGCCCGACGGGGGATTCCCGTTCTCAAGCGCGCCGACGATTCATACGGGGGTTAGTCCTGCCGCCGGTGCGTTAACTGCTTGCTCTTTACCGCTTTTGGGCCCATTCTCCACCCGTGAAACTGGCCCACATCGCGGACCCCCACCTGGGCATCCGGCAGTACCATCGGCAAACCTCGGCAGGCATTAATCAGCGGGAAGCCGACATTGCCCAAGCCTTCCGCACCGCCATTGACGGCGTCATCGCCGCTCGACCCGACGCTGTTGTCGTCGCGGGCGATCTCTTTCATTCCGTCCGCCCCAGCAACTCCGCGATAGTCTTTGCCTTTCGCCAGTTCCAGCGGCTACGCGAGGCGCTGCCGAGCGCGCCCATCGTCCTCATCGCCGGGAACCACGATACCCCGCGCACAGTAGAGACCGGTTCGATCCTGCGGCTATTCGAGGAGCTAGGTGTCGACGTGGCTACCG
>DASYVW010000355.1:0-14551 GCA_035936675.1 Gemmatimonadales bacterium | reverse complement strand
CTGCCCAAGGTGGGGCCCCGGCTAGCCAAGACCATCGTTGCCGACCGGCAGGCGCACGGTCCGTTCGGCAGCCTGGAGGGCCTGGACCGGGTGGCCGGGATTGGGCCCGGTCTGCTCAAGACCATCGGCCCGCACGTGGTCTTCGGCGGGGCGAGTGCCCAGAGAGCCCCCGGCCCGCTGAACATCAACACCGCCGGCCTTGCGGAGTTGGACGCCTTACCCGGAATCGGTCCGGCAAAGGCCCGAGCTATAGTCCGGTATCGTGAGGAGCACGGGGAGTTTGCCGCCGTCGAAGGGCTCGCCGGTGTGCCGGGCCTGAGTCGGGCGGTCCTGGCCCGCCTCAAGGAAACGGTGGTCGTCCGCTGATCTCCCGCTAAGGTTCCCGCCGCAACCGGCCGATATTACCTCCTGACTATCTCTGTCCCCAAACCAAAGAGATCATGGCGACGGCAGCAGCCGGTGGTGATCGGCTCGGCGAAATTCTCCTCCGTGAAGGCCTCGTTACGCGCGAGCAGCTTGCGCAGGCGTTGACGGAGCAGAAGAACAGCAAGCACCGGCTCGGCTACGTGCTGGTGAAGCTCGGGCTTGTTCAGGAGCTCGAGATCACCAAGGTGCTCGCCCGTCAGTACCGAATGCCCGCGGTCGATCTCACCCGGTTCGAGGTCGATCCCAAGATCATCAAGCTGGTCCCCGCCGAAATGGCCACCAAGAGCGTGGTCCTCCCGCTGAAACGGGAGGGACGAACGCTCACGGTCGCCATGGCGGATCCCACCGATCTCGGCCTGCTCGAAGACCTCAAGTTCATCACTCGCTTCGACCTGTTTCCCGTCATCGCGGGGGAGTACACCCTCCGTAACCTGATCGAGAAGCACTACGAGTCCTCCGACCAGCAGCTGCAGAGCATCCTCAAGGACATGGAGGATACGGGCGAGGACGTCGAGGTCGTCGAGGCAGAGGAAGACGAGACGGTCACTCAGGCGCAGATCGACGATGCGCCCGTCGTCAAGCTGATCAATGGCCTGCTCACCGACGCCGTGCGCCGGGGGGCCAGCGACATCCACATCGAGCCTTTCGAGCACGAGATCCGGGTGCGGTACCGGATTGACGGCTCGCTGCTTGAGATCATGCGGCCGCCACTCAAGATGAAGGCGGCGCTCACGTCCCGCGTCAAGATTCTCTCTCAGCTCAACATCGCAGAACGGCGGGTTCCCCAGGATGGCCGGCTCAAGCTCAAGATGGGAAGCCGGGTCATCGACTTCCGCGTCTCGACGCTGCCGGTGCTGTTCGGCGAGAAGATCGTGCTCCGAATCCTCGACAAGGGGAACCTGACGCTCGACCTGACCAAGTTCGGGTTTGAAGTGAAGGCAGAGAAGGATCTGATGAAGGCCATCCTCAATCCGTACGGCATGGTGCTCGTCACCGGACCGACCGGCTCCGGCAAGACCACCACGCTCTACTCGGCGCTCTCCCGGATCAACACGCCCGAAGTCAACATCATGACGGCGGAAGATCCGGTCGAGTACAATCTGATGGGCATCAATCAGGTGCTGGTCCGCACCGAGATCGGCCTCAGCTTTGCGGCCGCGTTGAAGGCGTTCCTGCGGCAGGACCCCAACATCATCATGATCGGTGAGATCCGGGATCTGGAAACCGGCGGCATCGCCATCAAGGCGGCGCTCACGGGCCACCTCGTGCTCTCCACTCTGCACACCAACGATGCGCCCAGCACGATCACCCGTATGATCGACATGGGGATCGAAGCGTTCAACGTGGCCAGCGCCGTAAACCTTGTCGTGGCACAGCGATTGGTGCGCCGCATCTGCAAGGATTGCAAGGGCGAGCACAAGTACAAGGACGAAGAATTAGCCGCCTTGGGCACAGATCTTGTAAAGCTCAAGGAGCTGACATTCATGAAGGGCTCAGGCTGCGATACGTGCAGCGGAACCGGGTACAAGGGACGCGCCGGCCTCTACGAGGTCATGGCCCTCTCCCCGGAGCTCCGCCGCATGATCCTTCGGGGAGCCTCGGTCGCGGATATCCGGGACCAGGCGGTCGTCGAAGGCATGCTGACGTTGCGCATGGACGGAATGAAGAAGATCGAGCGCGGTGTTACGACCCTCGAGGAAGTGGTCAAGGAGACGGCTGAATGACGTTCAACCTGCGGGCCCTCTTAGAGGAAATGATCCAGAAGAGCGCCTCGGACCTGCACATCACTGCAGCCGAGAAGCCCAAGCTGCGGGTAGACGGTGACATCGTCGACAGTTCGGTGCCTGAAATCCTGACCCCTAAAGACACCCTTCAGCTCGCGTATTCGGTGCTCACCGAGAACCAGAAGAAGCGGTTCGAGACCGATGACGAGCTCGACTTCTCCTTTGGCATCCAGAACCTGGCGCGCTTCCGCGGTAACGTCTTCAAGCAGCGCGGATGTGTGGCCATGGTAATCCGCATGATTCCCTTCAATGTGCGAACGTTTCAGGACTTAGGCCTTCCTCCCGTGATCGCCAAGCTGGCCGAACGGCCTCGTGGCCTTATCCTGGTGACCGGTCCAACCGGCTCCGGAAAATCGACCACGTTGGCAGCGATCATCGATAAGATCAACAAGGAGCGAAAGGGCCACATCATCACGGTGGAAGACCCGATCGAATTCATCCACAAGCATCAGTCCTGTCTCGTCAATCAGCGCGAGATCGGCACCGACACCAAGTCGTTCGCCTCGGCCCTCAAATACGCCTTGCGGGAAGACCCCGACGTCATTCTGGTGGGAGAAATGCGCGACCTCGAGACGGTGGGCGCTGCGCTCACCATCGCGGAGACGGGTCACCTCGTCCTCGCCACGTTGCATACCAATTCTGCCGCCGAGTCGATCAACCGGGTCATCGACGTCTTCCCGTCCAATCAGCAGTCCCAGGTGCGGACGCAGCTCGCTTTCGTGCTCGAAGGCGTCATCACCCAGACCCTGTTGCCCAAGCTCAAAGGGCGGGGACGCTCCATGGCGGCCGAGATCATGGTGGCCACTCCAGCCATCCGTGCGCTGATCCGGGACGACAAGGTCCACCAGATCTATTCCGCCATGCAGTCGGGCAAGAAGTTCGGCATGCAGACCATGAACGACGCCCTGTTCCAGCTCTATACCGCTCGCGAGGTCTCCCAGGAAGAGTGCGAACGTGTGTCGCACGATCCCAAGGAATTCCTGCGGATGATCGGCATTACGCCGATGGAAGATCAGGAGATGGGCAGTGCCGACCGTGCCCAGCAGCAGCAGCAGCAGCGCGCTGGTAATCGCCCCAAAGTCTCGTAGTCTCGATCCGGGAGAGGACTGATGCCACTGTTCGAATATACCGCGCGCAACGCCGCGAACGGACAGATCCAAAAGGGTCAGGTGGACGTCAAGACCAAGGAAGAGGTCAGCGCCCACCTGCGCAAGAACCGCTTGATTCTGGTGAGCGTGCGTGAGGCGCCCAAGAGCATCAGCCTTGGCGGGCTGGGCAAGGGAAGGGTCAAGACCCGGGACATCGTGATCTTCACCCGGCAGTTCGCTACAATGATCAACGCCGGTTTGCCACTGGTCCAATCGCTCACCATCCTGGCCTCCCAGACCGAGAACAAGACTCTGGCCGAGGTGACCAAGGCCGTGGTGCACGACGTCGAGTCGGGCAACACCCTGGCCGATGCGTTCTCTAAGCATCCGAAGACGTTTAGCGATCTCTTCGTCAACATGGTGGCGGCCGGCGAGGCAGGCGGTATTCTCGACACCATCCTGATCCGCCTGGCCACCTTCCTCGAAAAGAGCGACGCCCTGATCCGCAAGGTCAAAGGCGCCATGGTCTATCCGGCCGTGATCTTCAGCGTCGCCATCATCGCGATCTCGGTGCTGCTCATCTTCGTTATCCCGACGTTCCAAAGCATGTTCGCGTCGGTGAACCTCGAGCTTCCACTGCCCACGCGGATCGTGATCGGGTTGTCCCAGATGCTCATCGGGTACTGGTGGGTTGGTCTGGGCGGAGTCGGGCTCGGGATGTTCGGCTTCAAGCGGTACTATGCCACGTCCCCCGGCCGGCTCCAGATCGACGGTATGATGCTCAAGGCTCCGATTCTGGGGGACATCCTCCGGAAGTCCGCCGTGTCGCGGTTCACCCGCACGCTCGGTACCCTGATCTCCTCCGGCGTCTCGATTCTTGATGGACTCGAGATCACCGCCAAGACAGCCGGCAACCAGGTGATCCACAATGCAGTCATGGAGTCCCGGCAGTCCATCGCGGGCGGCGAGACGATTGCGGCCCCGCTGGAGAAGTCGAAGGTCTTCCCACCGATGGTCATCTCGATGATCGCGGTCGGCGAGCAGACCGGTGGCATGGATGAAATGCTCACCAAGATCGCCGACTTCTACGATGAGGAAGTCGACGTTGCGGTCTCCGCACTGCTCTCGCTGATGGAGCCGGTGATGATCGTGATTCTCGGCGTAATCGTCGGCGGCATGGTCGTCGCCATGTACTTGCCGATCTTCGACATGATGAACGCGGTGCAGTAAGCCGCGGCCGGCGGCCTAGATCCCTCGGCTGCCACCGGGACAATGAGATCGCCCCACCGGCTAATAGGCCAGTGGGGCGATCGGCATTTCAGCCCATCTGTTCGGGATGGCCCCAGATGGCCCTGGAATTGCCCTCCCCCCAGGCATCTGCATCCAGGTTCACTATCCAGGTCCAACAGTTTTGGAGGGTTCCATGGCAGGTAAACGACTGGTACTACTCGCGCTAGCCATTCTGGCTGGGTGCGGCCGCGAGCGGACTAGCGCCCCGGCAGCCACCCGCGATCTGCAACGTCCTGCGGTGGACGCCAGATCCCCTATGAACGACCGGGCGGCCAAGAGCTCGCCCTCCAAGACCGCCGCCAAGCCGGTCGCCAAGCAGGCCGCCAAGCCGATGCCCCGCATGCTCGTCGCGGGCACCGCCATCTCGGCCAAGTTTGATGCGGGCATCAGCTCACGGACCCACAAGCCGGGGCAGAAGCTCACCGGCACGGTGGCAGCCGACGTCAAGGACAAGAGCGGCCGCACGGTGATCCCGGCGGGTGCCAAAGTGCTCGTGACCATCACGGCGATTCACGAGTCGGAGAACAAAGGCGACAAGACCGGCAAGCTCGTCCTGACCCCGACCCAGCTGGTGATTGCGGGCCATAGCTACCCGATCTCCGGCTCGGCCAAGGCGCTCGATCGGACCCTGAAGGACCGGAAGACCAATGCGGGCGATCTGGCGAAGGTAGGCGTGGGCGTGGGTGCAGGCGCCCTCCTGGGCACCGCGGTTAGCGGCGGGAGCACGAAGGGGGCAGTGATCGGCGGCGTGGTTGGTGGGGCCGTCGGGACCCAGCGTGCCATTCAGACCCAGGATCGCGACGTGGTGGTCCCGGCCGGGTCACGCCTGAAGGTGACTCTCGGCTCTCCGTTCCGGCGCAGCATCTGAACCCATAGAGTGGTTCGCGCCCCGGTCAGCTGGTTGGCCGGGGCGTTTGGGTTGTCCCCTGGTCGGCTTTGTCTGTGCTGCTATACTGGGGCATGTCCAGAGCCTTCGTAAACGAGGATGCCGGGTCGGGCGAGGCGCTGCCTCGATTCCCGCTACCATCGCGCGACGATCCATCGTTCGATGCCGCGGCGGCCCGAGCCCTGCTCCAGGGCGCTCACCTTGGTGATACGGCTAGCGCGGAAGCGGCAACCGGGTACTACTGGGGAGAGCCGAAGCTGCGCCCCTGGGTGGAGCGCATACTGGCTGAGGCGCGTCAGGATGGCAACGAGCGGCTGGAGCAGCTGGCTGAAAGGTTTTTGCGGGTGGTCACCAAATCGCGACGCTCTGATTGACAGGGTAGGGGTTTCTCCCTACATTGACCCACGGCAAAGTATGACTGGAGTGGGCGTAGCGTCGCGGAACCAGTGGCATCCGCAGGGACCTGGGCTCACAGCTGGGTCCTTTTGTTTTGCAGTACCCGCGCGGGGGCATCGACCGCCAACCTTCCACTGTCGGCAGGTACGGCATCACCGGACTCCGACGACAATCCACTGAGGGACTAGGACATGGCACGTACCACCGGAACCGTGAAATGGTTCAACGACGCGAAGGGCTTTGGCTTCATTACCCCGTCCAACGGGCAGAAGGACTGCTTCGTACACCACTCCGCCATCCAGGGCAGCGGCTTCAAGTCGCTGGCTGAAGGCGAAAAGGTGGAGTTCGATATCGTCCAGGGCCAGAAGGGTCCGGCGGCGGAGAACGTCACCAAGATCAAAGACTGATCGCCGAATCAGCGAAGCTCGTATGGGGGGCCGTCCGGGAACCCGGGCGGCCTCTTTGTTTGGGGGGAGACTGACTCTCGGGCTGGACGGGGCGGCCGCAGATATTAATGTGGAGAGACCGGCGCAAGGGGCCGAAGATCGGGGCGTGCGGGCATCCGAAGGACGGAGGAGACATGGCGGATCGCGACGATGTGACCTCGGCCGATATCAACGAGGCCCTCAACCCCCACCGGGACGAGGAGCAGGAACGGGCTCGCGAGCATACGGCCGACCTGCTCGCTCGCCGCGGCGTACTCCTGTTCGGCGACGAGAGCGATGATGAGCTGGCCGAGCTGTGGTCGGCGGTCGACCGCTTCGAACTGGTGGTCGAGCTGCGCGGGGGCGACACCATGACCAATTCGCCCGACTCGTCCGATCCGGACAATCCCGCCTTCGTGCTGCCGGAGCGGAAGGCACGCGAAGCAGCCGGAGACTACACCCGGCGGATCCTGGAGGCGGCTGCGAGGCTCACCGGGCTGGAACGAGGGAGCTAAAGAACGTTGCGCTGCAGGCGCGCCTCCCTCCGATAGGGAAAAACGTCCACGACCTCGCCGGCGGCGAGCCGCCGCTGCACGCCCTGCCAGAAGTCGAGGTCGAGCAGATCGCTGTGCGCCGCCAAAAAGGACTCGCGAAGCCGACCTGGAGGGACCAGAAACGACCTGAACTCCTCCGGGAACACGTCGTGCTCGCCGACATGGAACCAGGGCTCGGCCGCGAACTCGTCCTCCGGTACAACCGGCGGAGGAACCCGCCGGAAGCGGCACTCCGAGAGGAGACACAGCTCGTCGTAGTCGTAGCAGATCACCCGCCCATTGCGAGTCACCCCGAAGTTCTTGAGTAGCATGTCTCCGGTGAAGATATCCGCTGCCGCGAGGTCCTTGATCGCGTTTCCGTAGTCGATGACCGCCTCCCGAGCCGGTTCGTCATCCGCCTCCCGCAGGTACAGGTTCAGCGGGGTGACCCGGCGCTCGGTATAGAGATGCCGGATAATGACCCGGGTGCCTTCGACCCGGACGGTGGCGCCGGCCACCCCGAGCAGGTATGCCAACAGGTCGTCGGGGAAACAGCGGACGGGAAACTCCAGGTGCTCGAACTCCTGGGCATCGGCCAGTCGCCCCACCCGGTCTCGCACGAAGACAAAGTGGTACTTGTCCATGACCAGGCGCCGGGTGGCATTCTTGGGCGCGCCGAAGGTGTCCTTGATCACCTTGAACACCACATTGAACGAGGGAAGGGTAAAGACAGCCATCACCATTCCTTCGTCGCCTTCGGCAAAGGCAAAACGCGCCTCGGGCTCCTCCAGGTGGCGCATGAGGCTGCGGTAAAGCTCGGTCTTTCCGTGCTTGTTGTAGCCGATGGAGATATACAGCTCGTTCACCGGCTTGAGCGGCATGATGGAGCCGAGAAAGTCGACCAGGGCGCGCGGCCGGGGCGAGTCTACCCGGAAGTAGGTCCAGCTGAATCCGAAGACGACGCTTGCCTCGTCCGACGTCATCAGCACCGCGTCCACCACGATACCTCGCTCTGCGTGAAGCAAGGGCAGCACGAGCGGGATGGTGGCCGTGGCCGCCCGGACCCGCCCGACCAGGTACGCCCCCTTGTTCCGGTAGAAGACCGCCCGAAGGAGATCGAGCGTGACCGGGCCTGGCGCTCCGATTACCCCGCGGATTCGGGCAGCGATCAGCTCGGCGACCAGGACGGCGTCGCGGTCCAGCTGGGCGTAGGGCACCGACCAGGGCAGCTCCAGCAGAAGCCGGCGCACCAGGTCCGCGTCCACCGCCTCCACGGGATGGCTCTGGTAGATGCCGGCATCCTGCTCGTCCGGCTGAACCGAAGCAGTCCGATCCAGGTATTCGATGGCCGGGTCCACTCCAACTGTGCTGAACACCCGCCGGGTCACCGAATTGAAGAACGTCTCGGCCAGCTCCACGTCTGGTTGACCCGCCGTGTGCAGCGCGTGCTGCGACCTCATGGCGGCCCAGACCGTCCGTTCCATGACGGCATCTTCCAGAATGTCGTGCACGTCGGCGACCGCGGCATCCACGTGCGCCTTGTAGAGCGCCAACCGCTCCGTGGCGTCGGCCTGGGCTCCGGACCAGTCCCGCCGCTCGAAGCGCTTCCGTGCCCGGCGGGTGATCTCCTCGAATCCGCGCTCGTACCTCCGGTAGGCCGCATTGATCGAGGCGACGGCCGCCGCAATCGGGCGTAGGGTCGTGTTGCTGTTCATCGGTCGCTCGATCAGATTCAGCGGCAAAGTCCCACGAAAGTTCGTCTCGTAGCGAGAAGGACGTGCATCATGTCAGCCATGCCCCTGCCCCTTGATCACCTGCCCGAGACTCCCGCCCGGGGTGAGGCAATCGCCTTAGTCCAGGGCCGGCTCCAGGTACCCGCAACGCCCATCATTCCATTTATCGAAGGCGACGGAACCGGCCCTGACATCTGGCGCGCGTCCCGATTCGTGTTCGACAACGCGGTGGAGCGGGCGTACGGCGGCCGCCGCAGGATTTCATGGCTCGAGGTGCTCGCGGGCGAAAAGGCCAAGGACCGGATGAACAGCTGGCTCCCCGACGAAACTCTTGCCGCGATCGATCGGTACCTCGTGGCCATAAAAGGACCGCTCACTACTCCGGTCGGCGGCGGGTTCCGTTCCCTGAATGTGGCGCTGCGCCAGAAGCTCGATCTCTACGCCTGTGTCCGCCCGGTGCGCTACTTCCCCGGGGTGCCCTCGCCGGTGAAGGCACCACAGGACGTCAGCATGGTCATCTTCCGCGAGAACACCGAGGACATCTATGCCGGCATCGAGTACAAGGCCGGGACCGACGACGCACGGCGCGTCATCGATTTTCTCCGGGGTCAGATGGGCGTCCAGACCATTCGTTTTCCGGATAGCAGCGCCATCGGGATCAAGCCCATCTCGGAAGAAGGCTCGAAGCGTCTCATTCGGGCGGCTATCGACTACGCCCTGGCCCAGAAGTCCCAGAGCGTGACGCTGGTCCACAAGGGCAACATCATGAAGTTCACCGAAGGCGGCTTCCGCGACTGGGGCTACGTCGTGGCTCGGGAGGAGTACGGCGCCACCGACCTCGACGGCGGACCCTGGGCGCGGCTGCCAGGGGGGCTCGTCATCAAGGATGTGATCGCCGACGCGTTCCTCCAACAGATTCTCACCCGCCCCAAAGAGTACGACGTGATCGCGACGATGAACCTGAACGGCGACTACATCTCCGACGCACTCGCCGCCCAGGTGGGAGGCATCGGCATAGCTCCCGGAGCCAACATCAACTACCTCACCGGGCACGCCATCTTCGAGGCCACTCACGGTACTGCGCCGAAGTACGCCGGCCAGGACAAGGTGAATCCGGGCTCCGTAATCCTCTCGGGCGAGATGATGTTTCGCTACCTCGGCTGGCCGGAAGCGGCCGACCTAATCGTCTCCTCACTGGAGAAGACCATCGGGCAGAAACGGGTCACCTATGATTTCGAGCGCCTGATGACCGGTGCGACGTTGCTCAAGACCAGCGAGTTCGGGAAGGCGATGGTGGAGAATATGTAGACAATCACTCACGTCCTTTCAGTCTATTGATCTCTCTCCGATCCTTCTTCGTTGGTCTCCCCCGCTCCGGCAAGAATGCCGAGTGCAGGCTCTTGAGCCGTAGCGCGAGGGCCTCCCGGGCAGCCCGGCTCTCCGGTTTCTCTTCGTAAAGCGCCGCCGCCTGCACCGCCGGACCTCTCCGGTCCGAGAGGTCTCGTACCACGACCTGGTGCTCGTAGGGCCCCTGGCGGATCCGCACCTCGTCACCCATTTGCAGTGGCTTGGCTCGCTTTACCCGCTCGCCGTTGACCTGAACTTTGCCGCCGGCGATGGCCTCGGCGGCGAGCGCGCGAGTCTTGTAGAATCGCGCAGCCCAGAGCCACTTGTCGATCCGCGTTCTTCCTTCCTGTGCCTCAGCCATGCTGCAAAAAATAGTCAAACCCGGGTCCCCTCGCCCCCGTTTTGCGAGGTCCGGCGCAGAATCAGAGGACCTGTGACGGCTACGGTGCTCCCTAGCCTAAGTTAGCCACGGCGCGCCATTTGCATTGTTGCGGCACCGATTCGCTCACCCCTGCTATGGACGGTGCCGGCTTGACCCATTTGATCCACATGCTCCTGTGGCTCGCGGCAATCGGTGCGCCTCACCAGGGCGCCCCGCGCATCCGCCTGGTCGCCGACTCCGGTGAGGTGACCTCGCTGGACTCGACGTTGGCGCGCGCGAACGAGGCGTTGGCTCGAGGTCGCCCGTGGCAGGCCACCCGGCTGCTCTCACCGGCCTTGCTCGACAGCTTGCAGCGGCCGCCGGCCGCGGTGTTTCTCGCCGCTACTGCTGCGAGCGAGTGGGGCGGCTGGGGCGAGGTACTCCAGCTGCTTCAGGGGGAGCCGTGGATCGACACGCTCTATAATGGTCGTGCGCGCGTCTTGCTGGCGCGCGCCTCGCTCGAGCGAAGGGCCGACTCCGCAGCCCTGGAACACGCAACCGCAGCCCTCCGGCTGGATCCCACGTCGGGAGAACGTCTCCTCCTTCTTGCCAGCGCACTCGACCGCCTCGGCGCTCGCGACAGCGCGGCCTCCGTGTATCTCAGGGCGGCCGAGCGTCTGCCCCAGGTGGCCGACTGGATCAAGCTGCGTGCGGCCGCGGTCATCGACGACAGTGTCGGTCGCGCTCAGCTCTACGCGGGGATCGTGGATGCCCTGCCTCGCACCCGCATACCATGGGCGGATGCGGCGGCGCATGAACGCACCGGTGACAGAGCCGGCGCCGCGCGACGGTATGCGGCACTGGGAGACCGTCTCACCAGCCTCAGGCTCCGTCTGGCGTTCAGCCCCGACAACACTCCCCGCGCCGTAATCCGGCGCGAGCTGCTTGCGCTCGCTACCGAACGCGCCGGCAGCGCGGTGGCACGGGATGCCATAGCACTGCTCGACAGCACTTTTGCGCCGCTCACCCGGTCCGAAGAACTGGTGGTGGCCAGGGCCGCCACGCGATCAGGCCTGATGTTCAGGGCAGTCAGCGGATTCGCTCAACTGCCGACCCTGGCTTCCGAGGATCGGTTCGACTACGCCACGGCGCTGACGAGGCTGGGCAGGAATCGTGAGGCGGCGGTTCAGTTCAGCCAGGTCCGCACTCCTCGCGCGCGTGCGGCTCTGGCGGCCTACCAGTCGGCTCGCTCCCTGGTCCGCGATGGCCTGATCAGGGAAGGCCGTTTGGCGCTGGTGCGGGTCTCGCGCACGTATCCCCGCGATACCACGGCGGCGGCATCCGCGTTTTTCCTCCGGGCCGATCTGGCCTCGGACGACCGCGCCGATGAGGAAGCACGCCGCCTGTATTGCCTCGTCGCCACGCGCTATCCCACCAGCCGGTTCGCGGCGACATCCCGGTTTCGGGCTGCGATGATCGTGCTGTTGGGCGGACAGTCGAAAACGGCTGCCGAGGAGTTCGATGCACTGGCGGAGCGTTACCCGCGGAGTGACGAAGCCATCGGCGCGACATACTGGGCCGGCCGCGCGTGGGCCGAAGCCGGTGACAGCACCGTTGCCCGTAGTCGCTGGCAGAGCGTTGCCTCCCGCGATCCGCTCTCGTACTATGCCGCCCTGAGCGCTGTGCGCCTGGGAGTTCAGCCGTGGACCCCTGCGGTAGGCTTGGACACCTTCCTGCCCGACTCGGACATCGACGGCGTCGTGGCCCGTGCGGCGCTGCTCAAGCGTCTGGGGCTTCTCGCCGAGTCTCGCTGGGAGCTGGACCGCCTGGCCCGATCGGCCGACAGCTCGCCGGACCACCTCCTCGTTCTGGCCAACGCATTCCGGAGCCAGGGCATGGCGTCTCAGGCCATCCAGCTCGCCCGCCGGGCTCTCGCCCGAGGCGCTCCGGCCGATGCCCGCACCTTCCGGCTGATCTATCCGCTGATTCACGAAGACGCGTTGCTGGCCGAGGCCGCCGAGCAGCGGCTCGACCAGAGCTTTGTTGCCGCGGTCATCCGCCAGGAGTCCAGCTTCAACCCGGCGGCCACCTCTCCGGCGGGTGCCCGTGGCCTGGCGCAGGTGATGCCCGAGTTGGGAGCGCGGCTTGCCCGCGAGCTCAACTATCCGGTCTGGGACCCGGTGCTCCTGTACCAGCCAGACGTGAGCATCCAGCTCGGCGCGTTCCACTTGCGCGAGCTGCTCGGCCTCTACGACCAGCGGGCACACATTCTCGCGGCATACAATGCCGGGAAGTCACGAGTGGAGCTGTGGTCCAAGCGGATCGGGGTGGACGATCCCGAAGTATTCGTCGAGCGGATCTCCTTTGTGGAGACCCGGGATTACGTCCGCATCATTCAGCGGAACGAAGAGATTTACCGTGCCCTGTACGGGCCCGTGGTGGTACAGCGCGCGGAGGTTTCTCCTCGGGCGCCCTCATCGGAGGACGTCGTGGCCGACCAACCGCAGATGTGAGTCTGGCAGGGGAGGTCGCTTGCTCTTAGGTTTGGAAGCGGCCTCCCCTCCAGCCAAAGGTTCATTCGGTTGCTCGACGCCGCACAACCGCTGGATCTGCTCGACCGGGTCGGCGAGGGCATCTTCGCCCTCGACCCCGACTGGCGCTTCGCCTACATGAATCGCCAGGCCGAGCGAGTGCTCTCCCGTCTCTCCGGTTCTCCCTCCACCGATCTCCTTGGGTCCGTCATCTGGGACCGCCCTGCCCTGGCCGATTCCTCCCTGGGTAGGGCGCTCCACCGCGCGTATGTCGAGCAGACTCCCGTCGTGCACGAAGTGCCCGGCGCGGGCAACCGGGGTTCGCTCGAGGTCCGGGTGTATCCGTCCGACGGCGGGCTCACTGTGCTCCTGCGGGAGAACGCCTTGGCGGGCCACACCTCGCAGATACTCGACGGGATGGGCGAAGCCTTTATCGGGTGCGACCACGAGTGGCGGGTCACCCATCTCAATGCCCGAGCAGAAGCCTTTCTGGCACCGTACGGCCTTGGCCGGGCCGCACTCCTGGGCCAGAACATCTGGTATGCGCTCCCCGGACTCACCGGCAGCCGTTTTCAGGCCGAAGCGTTCCGCGCCCACGCGCAGGGAACGGAAGTCGAGCTCGAGGAGTTCGTCCCTGCCGCCGGTCGCTGGTTCTCCATCCGCATGGCTCCCACCAGCAACGGGTTGGTGGCCTACGCCCGAGACATCCCGGACCACACCCATGCCGAGCACGCACTTCACGCCAGCGAGGAGCGGTACCGTCATCTGGTGGAGTCGATCGATGACGTCGTGTTTCGTCTCGACCGCGAGCAGCGGTGCGTGGATGCCTTTGGTCGCTGGCTCGAGCGGGAGGGCGTCGAGTCGGCAAGTTTGATCGGACGAACCGTCCGCGAGATCGTAGGTCCCGACGCCGCTCCGCAGCACGAGGAGGCCAATCTCAAGGCGCTCGCGGGTGAGACGATCACCTACGAATGGACCCTCATCACTCCCCGCGGTCATCGTCACATGCAGACGACCCTATCGCCGCTTCATGGACCAGGTAAGGAGGTCATCGGGATCGTCGGCGTCGGGCGCGATGTCACCCATCGGATCGAGGCCGGGCTGGAATTGCAACGCTGGGCCCGGATCTTCGAGCATGCCGGCTGGGGTGTGGCGATCGTCACCGCCGATGGCCTCCTCGAAAGCCTGAACCCGGCGTTCGCGGCCATGCACGGCTGGACGGTGGACGAGCTTCGAGGCAAGCCGATGGTCGATCTGGCGCCTCCCGGCCGGCACGAGTTTCCCCGGATGAACCCGGCGTTCGATGAGCGGGGCCACCAGATCTGGGAGACCGAGCGGATTCGCCGCAACGGCATGGTCTTCCCCGCGCTGATCGATGCGACTGCGATCAAGAACGCAGAGGGGCAGGTGATCTGCTACGCGGTCAACGTGCAGGACCTCACCGAGCGGAGGCGGGCCGAGGAGCAGGTTCGACAGGCCCAGAAGATGGAGGCCGTCGGACGGCTGGCGGGCGGGGTGGCCCACGACTTCAACAACATGATGATGATCATCATGGGGTTCAGCGATTTCCTGCTGAGCACGCTGGAACGGGCCGATCCCCGGTGGGCAGATGCCGAGGAGATTCGCAAGGCCGCCGAGCGCGCCATGCAACTGACCCGGCAACTCCTCGGTTTCGGACGGCAGCAGCTGGTTGCCCGCCATGTGCTCAGTCTGAACGAGATCATCTCCGGCATGGAGCGGATGCTCAAGCC
>DASYVW010000354.1:0-10972 GCA_035936675.1 Gemmatimonadales bacterium | reverse complement strand
GGAACAATTGGATGGTGGCGGTGGGGCCGGGAGGCGGGGAAGCGGGGAAGTTGTCCAACAACATGGGTCTGGCAGCAGTTGACCTGAGTACAGGCGAATTTGTCCTCGAACCCGTGGACCAAGAAGGTCTTGAAGAGGCGCTTTCGCGGCTTGGCCCAGCCGAGATTGTGATCTCATCCGGTGACGCTTCCCCGCTTCCCAGCTTCCCATCCGCCCAGGGGGCACCCGCCCCGCCTCTCACGACTCGTCGTGAGCCCTGGGAATTCGACGCCGGGCTCGCCCACGAAGAGGTGGCTCGTCGCTTCGGTCTCGCTTCGCTGGACGGCCTCGGCCTGGGCCCCGAGGATGACCCTGCGATCGGCGCAGCCGGCGCGTTGCTTCGCTATCTCGGCGAGCTCCAGCCCGGCGGCCTCCCCCATCTCACCCGGCCGATCGTTCGGCGCAGCGATGCGTTCCTCTGGGTCGATGAGATGACCCGGCGAAATCTCGAGTTGATCGAGCCACTCCGAGCGGGCGCGCGGGGCTGCACCCTGCTCGAGACGATCGACGCCACCGTGACCCCCATGGGTGGGCGTCTTCTGCGTCAGTGGGTGCTGTCCCCCCTTCGTGATCCGGCCGCGATCAATGCGCGGCTCGACGCAGTCGAGGTGATGGTGGACGACGCGCGGGGCCGGAGCCGGCTCCGGGAGGGGCTCGATGGCGTGCGTGATCTCGAGCGGCTGGCCGGCCGAGCCGCCGCGGGTCGCGCCACTCCCCGGGAACTTGGCTCGCTGCGCGATTCGTTTCAGCGGCTCCCCGACGTTGCCGGAGCGCTCGCGGCTCTCGCCGGCTCCGCGCTTCCGGGCGGCGGCCATAGTATCGCCCTGGCCGAGTCCGCCGACGAGCTGGACCTCCTTGCCGACCTGAGCTCCCACCTTTCAGTGGCTCTCGCGGACCGGCTTCCGGCCACCCTGGCCGATGGTGGGGTCATGCGTGCCGGCTACGACTCGGAGCTCGATGAGCTGAGATCTCTCCGCGATGGAGGCCGCCAGTACATCGCGTCGCTGCAACAGCGAGAGCGGGAACGAAGCGGCATTCCCTCGCTCAAGGTCGGGTTCAACAAGGTGTTCGGGTATTACCTGGAGGTGACCCACACCCACGCCGACCGGGTTCCTGCGAACTATGAGCGGCGTCAGACCCTCGCCACCGCCGAACGCTATGTCACTCCCGAGCTGAAGGACTATGAGGCCCGTGTGCTCGGCGCGGAGGAGCAGATCGGCACCCGGGAGGCGGAACTGTTCGGTGCGGTTCGCGCGGTGATCGGCCAGGCCATCGGGCGGATCCAGCAAACTGCCCGGGTTCTCGCCCGGCTCGATGTCTGGGCGGGCCTGGCCGAGCGGGCGGTGGCGGGCCGTTATGTACGGCCCCAGGTGACGGACGCGTTCGCTCTGACCCTTCGCGAAAGCCGGCATCCGGTGATCGAGCGGATGATGGCCCGCGAGTCGTTCATTCCCAACGATGCCCGGTTCACCGAGGCGGAGCGGGTGGCTTTGGTGACTGGCCCGAATATGGCGGGGAAATCCACCATACTCCGGCAGATCGGCGTCTGTGTGGTCCTCGCCCAGATGGGGTCCTTCGTGCCGGCGGCTGAGGCGTCGATCGGCACAGTGGACCGGCTCTTTACCCGGGTTGGGGCGAGCGACAACCTGGCACAGGGGCAGTCCACCTTCATGGTGGAGATGAGCGAAACGAGCGCCATCCTGCACAACGCGACAGCGAGAAGCCTCGTACTCCTCGATGAGATAGGCCGCGGCACCTCGACTTACGACGGGGTGGCGATCGCCTGGGCAGTGACCGAGCACCTGCACGATCGAGTCGGGTGCAAGACCATGTTCGCCACCCACTATCACGAGCTCATGCAATTGCCCGAGCGGCTCCAGCACGCGCGGAACTACAACGTGGCGGTTCAGGAAGCGGGCGATACGGTCGTCTTCCTTCACCGGCTCGAGCCCGGGGGCACCGATCGGTCTTACGGCATTCATGTCGGCCAGTTGGCCGGCCTTCCGAGCCAGGTGGTCGCCCGGGCGCGGGAGATACTGGCCACGCTCGAGGGCGAGCATCGTATGGTGCCGGGCCCACCCCCCAGCGTGTCGCGCGACCCGGGCCAGCTGGCGCTCTTCCATGATCTGCACGAGCCCGATCCGATGGTGGAGGAGCTCAAGCTGCTCGACGTGAACACCCTCACCCCGTTGGAGGCGTTGAACCGGCTGGCGGACTTCAAGCGCCGCGCGGGTGAACGGAAATGACCGGTCACGGAGAGATCCCCTCGCATTGCTCGGGGCAGGCTCTTCGCTGCGCTCAGGATGACAGCTTCTGGCTAATCCCTCTGCTAGCCCTACTCGCCCTGGTCGGCTGCCAGCGCAAGGATGATGGGACCATGAGGCTGATCGACCACGACGCACCGCCGCCGGCGATTCCCGCCGAGGAGCCACCGGTGGCAATCAACCCGGTGTCGCCGGTGCGCTACCCGCCGGCACTGCTGCAGCAGGGCATCGAGGGAAGCGTGCTGCTCCGGCTGTACGTCGATTCGGCCGGTGTCATGATCCCGGACTCGACGCGAATCGCCGAATCGAGCGGCTACCCGGCGCTCGACTCCGCTGCCGTCGCCGGTGCTGCGGAGCTCCGGTTTTCGCCCGCGCTGCTCCGGGGACGCCCCGTGGCAGCTCCGTTTCTTCAGCCGGTGCATTTCCGCAGCCCCCGCTCCCGGAGTACCACGGAATGAGCTCCCCCCAACACCTCGAGCCGTACGAGTCGGTCCTGGAGACGGTCGGCTGGACCCCGCTCATTCGGCTGGCCAGGCTGGGAGCGGGCGTGCGCACGCCGGTCTACGGCAAGGCCGAATACGTGAACCCCGGCGGTTCGGTAAAGGACCGGATCGGGCTCGCGATCATCGAGGACGCGGAGCGGCGGGGCGACCTCCGGCCTGGCGGCACCATCGTGGAAGGAACCAGCGGCAACACCGGCGTCGGACTGGCCATCGCGGCGGCCCTCAAGGGATATCGCTGCGTCTTCACCATGCCCGACAAGATGTCGCAGGAGAAAGTCCGCTTGCTGAAGGCATTCGGAGCGGAGGTGGTGATCACCCCGACCGCAGTCCCGCCGGATCACCCCGACAACTATGTGATGAAGGCCAAGCAGATCGTGAAGGAGACGCCCGGAGCCATTCTGGCCAATCAGTTCTATAACGAGATCAACCCCGAGGCCCATTACGCGACGACAGGACCCGAGATCTGGGAGCAAACCAAGGGACGGGTCACTCATCTGGTGGCGGGGGCCGGTACCGGTGGGACGGTCAGCGGGGCCGGCAAGTATCTGAAGGAAAGAAACCCGGGGATCAAGGTGGTGGCGGGTGATCCCATTGGGTCACTGTATACCCACTATCATCGCACCCACAAGCTGGGTGACGGCCACCCCTACAAGGTAGAGGGAATCGGGGGGGACAAGATCCCGACCACGATCTGGTTCGATTGGATCGACGAGTTCCGGCAGGTCTCTGATCGTGCCTCGCTCGTGATGGCGCGCCGCCTGGCCCGGGAAGAGGGGATTCTGGCCGGGGGCTCGACCGGCCTGAACGTCGCCCTGGCTCTGGACATTGCACGCGAGGTGGACGACCCGTCGGCGCTCGTCGTCACCATCCTCTGCGACACCGGGGAGCGCTACCTCTCCAAGGTGTTCAACGACGAGTGGATGCAGGAGAACCAGATGCTCGATATGCCCCGGACCACGGTGGCGCAGCTGCTCGAGCGCCGGCCCCACGATTCCCCGCCGCTCGTGAGCGTGGCCCCGGCGGCGGCGGTCCGCCAGGCGCTCAATCTGATGAGCACGTGGGGAGTGAGTCAGATTCCCGTGGTCGAGGACGGTCATTCTGTCGGCGGCTTGGTGGAGGGAACGCTGATGACGCGGGCCCTGGCACAGCCGGCCCTGCTCGACCGGCCGGTGCGCGAGGTCATGGAGGCTCCCTTCCCCGAGGTCGAGGCCAACTATCCCACCGACCGGCTCGGCGCCATGCTCACCCGGGGGAGCCCGGCGGCACTGGTTCGAAAGGACGGCAAGCTGGTTGGCATTGTGAGCCGGTACGACGTGCTGCAGCAGCTGATCGGGACCAGGTAGCGCTGCGTCATGCGCGTGACCGTCTTGACTGGCGGCACCTCGACCGAGCGAGACGTGGCCCTCGCCTCGGCTGTGCAGGTCATCGCCGCCCTGCGCTCGCGGGGGCACGGGGTGTCGGTGGTGGACACGGCTCGCGGCTACATCCCCGCTACCGATGAGCCGGCGCTACTCTCCGGGGTCGTGGGTACCGAGCCGCCGTCGATCGAGCAGCTTCGGAGTCTGGAACAGGGACTGCTGCTCTCTGGCCTGGCCAACCTGGCCGTGGTCAGGGATGCCGACGTGCTGTTCCTTGCACTCCATGGCGGGCGGGGCGAAGATGGCACCATTCAGACACTGCTCGAGATGGTGGGTGTCCCTTACACGGGCAGCGGCCGGCTCGGCAGCGCTATGGCGATGGACAAGGACATCTCCAAGCGCCTGTTCCGTTCGGCCGGTGTCGCAACCGCCGATTGGGTGATGGCGCCCGCAGCGCGCGACCAGGTGGCGCGCGACTTTGGATGGCCGGTGGTCGTGAAGCCGTCCAAGCAGGGCTCAACGGTAGGCCTGACGGTGGTGAAGAGCGCCGGTGAATACGAGGGCGCCGTTGCGCTGGCGAAGCTATACGACGATGAGGTGATGATCGAGCGGTTCGTGCCCGGACGGGAATTGACCGTGGGGGTGCTCCAGGGGAGGTCGCTCCCCGTCGGCGAGATCATCCCGCGGCACGAGATTTTCGACTACGAGTGCAAGTACACCCCCGGGATGTCGCAGGAGATCTTCCCGGCAGACCTGCCGGCCAAGCTGACGGCCGAATGCCAGCGACTCAGCATGCTGGCACACGAGGCCCTGAAGCTTGGGGGGTACTCCCGAGTGGATTTTCGCTTGACACCGGCTGGGGAACTCTTCTGTTTAGAGGTAAACACGCTGCCGGGCATGACGGCCACGAGCCTTCTGCCTCAGGCTGCTCAAGCAGCCGGCATCGCGTTCCCCGAGCTGTGCGAACGGATCTGCCGAGCCGCCCATCGCGGCCGAGGCCAAGCCTGATGAAATCGTCTCCATCGTATCGCATTACACCCTGGGTCGGCCGCATCATCATCGCCAATGCGGTGGTGCTGCTGCTGCTCATGACGCTGTTCACCTCCCGCGATCTCTTCCAGGCGCTGGAATTCTCCCCCTGGACTGCGCTGACCCGCCCATGGACCTTCGTGAGCTACATGTTCGTTCACGCGGGCTTGCTGCACCTGTTCGCCAATATGCTGATGCTCTTCGTGTTCGGCACCGCGGTCGAGAGTCGCATGGGAAGTCGCAACTTCCTGCTGTACTACCTCTTCTGCGGAGTCGGCGCGGCAGTCTTTTCTCTGTTGCTGGCGCGGGTCATGCCGGTGGGCCCGTTCGTCGGCGCCTCGGGCGCCGTCCTCGGCGTGGCCGTGGCGTTTGCCATGTTCTGGCCCGATGCCGAGCTAATCGTCTTCCCCATACCGGTGCCGATCAAGGCACGCACACTGGTCATCGGGCTGGTGGTGCTGGACGCGATCGGGTCGCGGCTCTGGCCTAACGACGGCATCGCGCACCTCGCGCACGTGGGCGGCGCGCTGTTCGGTTACCTCTTCTTTCGGGCGCAGCTGCTCTCCCAGCGGAGTGCAGCATCACCCGCGCGGGTGGAGCGCGTGGTCATGGTTCAATCCGGCTCGGCGGAGCCCGAGCGACAGACCCCGGTCACGCCGATGCGGCCGCGCCGGGGAATCGAATCCGATCCCGTGGCTGCCGAGGTGGATCGGGTCCTGGACAAGATCAGCGAGAAGGGGATTTCCAGCCTGACGCCGGCCGAACGGAGCTTCCTCGACCAAGTGGCGAAGCAGAAGAAGCAGGATCATTAATGGTCTTGCACTTACCGCGGCGCTCTCGTATTGTCTCGCGTGCTGATCAATCTTCTTCCCGACTTCTTTGCCGTCCTCGAAGCCGTCGACCGGGAAGCCGCGTATCGGCAGTATCACGAAAGCCACCGCCCCATCCTCGACGCCTACTGGCGTAACTACGTCCTCGATCCCGACACCCCGCACGCCGACACCATCGTCACCGCCGCGCTAACAGCCGACCGCAGCGACCTGTATGGGTTAAGGGCCACAACCGATGTCGTACAGCTCGCCGAAGAGGCGATCGCTCGCGCGGAAGAGCTGCTCGGGATCGATCGCCCCACCGACACATACCTGATGGTCGGACTCGGCGGAGCCAACGCCGGGGAGCTGGTGGTGGGCGGGCGCGGGATAGCCTTCATCTGCCTCGAACACTTCACCGGCCGGGTGAACCCGGAGACCTACGGCATGGGGCTGCCGCCCGATCTCATCCCCGTCTGGATCGCCCATGAGCTGGCCCATACGGTGCGGTATACCTCGGGATCCAGTGGCAGCGACATGCGTCGCCTGGTAGCAGAGAGCGGCGGATACTACGACTACTGGGTAACCGGGAGCCGCGCGAGCCTCCGCGAGCTGCTGGTCAATGAGGGGCTGGCGGTGCACGCCGCCCAAGCCGTGGCGCCCGGCTTCGACGCTGCCGATTACTTCGGCTATCCCCGTCGCCAGTATCATCGGCTCCGGGAAATGGAGTCGTTCCTGCGCCGGGCCGTGGAGCCCGACCTGGAACGGAGCGGCCTGGGACTCCGGCTTCGCTATCTGTCAGGTGGGATGAGTCCTTCGGCGCGGCTGGTTGCGGGGCGCGTGATTCCCGAGCGAGCCGGCTACTATCTCGGCTATCGCATGACTGAGGCCCTGGTGGCTGAGCGAGGACTGTCGGAAGCGGTCCGTGCCCCAGCCCAGGACTTTCAGGCGGCCGAAGACGCGGCGCGGGGGATTCAGACAGCTTAAAGACGTAAGCGGGAACGCCTTTTACTTACCGACGCAGAAGCTCCCAAACACCCGGTCGAGCACCTCCTCGATATCAATGAAGCCAAGCAGCTCCTCGAGCGCATCGGCGGCCTGCCGAATGTGGTGGGCGGCCAGCACCGCATCCCCACCGCTGCCGAGGTGAGGAACCGCGCCCCCGAGTGCGACCAGCGCACGGCTCAGTGTGGTCCGGTGCCGCTCACGGGTCAGCCCCGGCTCCAGATCGGCCAGGTTTATCCGATCGGCGAACACCCGTTCCGCCGCGGCCCGGCGAAGCACCCCGAGTCCTTCGCCCGTGAGCGCTGAGACGGCAATCCCTTGGCCTGCTTCGGCTGCCAGATCCGCTTTGGTCCGCACCAGCAGGGTGGGGCGCGCCCCAGCAATCGCAGCTTCGTCCTCGCCCACTTCACGTCCAGCCTCGACGCAGAGCAGCACCAGATCGGCCGCCGCCAGATAGCGGCGGCTCACCTCGACACCCATCCGCTCGATTTTCTCTGGTGCATTCCACAGTCCGGCCGTGTCGGCCAGGCGAACCGGCCACCCCAGGAAATCGGTGTGGGCCTCGATGGCGTCACGCGTGGTTCCCGGAATCTCGGTCACCAGCGCCCGTTCGCTGCCGAGGAGCGCGTTGAAGAGAGAGGATTTCCCGGCATTGGGCCGGCCGGCGAACACCATCAACGCCCCCTCTCGCAGTCGCTCGGCCGAAGGCGCGGTCGCCACCAGTCCACGGATCTGGGCGGCCGCAGCTTCGATCTGACCGGCAATGCGCGCGGGCGCTACCGGGCCGTCGTCTTCTTCGGGGAAATCGATGTCGTAGCTGAGGAGCGCCTGGATCTCGATCAGCGACTCGCGCAGGGCCGCGAGACGGCGCGAGAGCCCGCCCTCGAGCTGGTTGAGCGCCGCATGCGCCTGGGCTGGGGCCGTCGCATCGATCAGGTCCCCTACCGCCTCCGCCTGCACCAGATCGAGCTTGCCGTTGAGTACCGCCCGCCGGGTGAATTCACCGGGCGCGGCGGGGCGAGCTCCCGCGGCATGAAGGGCCGCCAGAAGCCGGCCGGGAACGAGGAGCCCGCCGTGACAGGAGAGCTCGACCAGATCCTCGCCGGTGTAGCTGTGCGGCCGGGGAAATGTCGTGTACAACCCGCGATCGATCGGCTGGCCGTCGGCTTCATGGAAGGAGGCGAGAGTGGCGCGCCGGGCCGGATGCGCCTGGAACCCCGTAATAACCCGAGCGGCCACGTCGAACGCCCCCGAACCGCTGAGTCGGATGACGGCGAGAGCGGCGCGCCCGGGCGGCGTGGCCAGTGCTACGATCGGGTCGGAAAGCATGAGGGAACCAATGCGGGCGGCTGGGCGGCTGGGGACTCCACCTGGGGGTCAGGCCTTGTGTTTGGCTTTCACCGGCTTGTTCCCCGGCGAGCGCGTCTTCACCTCGACGATCGCTTTTGCCGTTCGCTTCTGCCGCTCCCGGGCCAGCATCCATTGTTGCGGGATGCTGGCAATGTTACTCACCGCGTAGTACAGGTTGAGCCCCGAGGCGAAGTTGAGGAAGAGGAACGTCATCATCACCGGCATGACGTAGAGCATCATCTTCATCTGCGGATTGGGCTCCATGCCCATCTGCCCCACCTTGCTGAGCCCGAACATCGAGATTCCCATGATGACCGGGATGATGTAGAGCGGATCCGGGCGAGAGAGGTCCGGGAGCCAGCCGAACGATGCACCCCGCAGCTCGATCGAGTTCTGGAACACGAAGAAGAGCGCGAAGAGCACCGGCATGGGCAGCAGCATGGGCCAACAGCCGCCCAGCGGGTTCACCCCATGCTCCTTGTAGAGCTTGAACATCTCCTGCTGGACCTTCTGCGGGTCGTTCTTGTACCGCTCCTGAATGTCCTTCATGAGCGGCTGCACCGCCTGCATCTGCATGTTGGCGCGCATGGCCTTCTGGTTCAGCGGCCAGAGCAACGTCCGCACCAGGATCCCGAAGATCACGAGCACGAACCCGTAGGCCAGGTGCAGGTGCTCGTGCATCCAGACCAGGAGCCAGCGGACGCCCGCAGCGACCGGCCGGATGATGGTCCGGAACCCAGGCCAGCCATAGGGATTCACGTCGTCAAAGCCGTGGCCGATCCGGTGCAGGCGATCGTACTCCATCGGGCCGGCGTAGACCGTATACCTGAAGGCGCCACTTGGAGGTAACGGCAGGCTGAGACGTACATCCGCTCGGTCGGGCCGCTTGCCCGCCGCGGCAGGGGCGGTAGCGGTGACACCACTGATCGCGCCACCCGTGCTGTCGAACGCGAGCACGCCGGTGACGAAGTACTTGGACTTGATCGCCGCCCACTCCAGAGGCCCACTCACCGTCTTGGGCTCACCCGGCTTGAGCCCGGCGAGATCCGTCCGTTCGGTCTCGCTGTGCTTGGTGACGAGCGCGAGGGCGCGGTGGTTCTCAGTGGAGTTTGCCTCGGTGTTGGCCAGCGTGGGACCCATCCCGACGAGGAGGAGCCCGCCGTTGGGACCGACGCCGGTGACCTGGCCGTCCACGTCGATGCGATAGTCGTCGGGATGGAAGGTGTAGGTCAGGTCGACCTTCACCCCATCGCGCGACGCGCTCAGCCGCAGCGGCGTCGGGCCTTTGACCTGGACACTTTCGGCCGAGGCCGTGAAGGGCCAATCGTCGAGCGGGATGGTGGTGTCCTTGCCCAACACCAGGGTGAGGCCGAGCAGCTTGCTGTCGGGCGGGAGAATTTGCGCCGCCCTGCCGCGCTCCGTCGGTTCCATCGAGCGATAGCGCGGCAGCGTCGCCTCGACCAGGCGGGCGCCGCGGGTGCCGATGCCGTAGGTGTAGAGCGGAGAGCTCACCCGGACGGTGTGGTCAGCGGGGAGGCGGGGAAGCGGGGAAGCGCTTGCTGCCCGGTTGCTGTCGCGAACAGCGGGTACAGCCGCGATGCTGTCCCGCCCGGAGTTGCTCGTGGCAGCTAGAGTATCGGGAAGAGCAACGGACCCGCTGTCCCGCTGACTCGCTTCCCCGCCTCGCGCCGCAGGCGCGACCGGTTTCTTCAGAAAAATTGCTGGAGCGACTGCGATGGCCATCATCAGCAGAATCGCCCAGATGGTACGGCGGTCCATGGACTCAGATCACTAGGTCAAGGGACGGGGTCGAACCCGCCCGGATGAAACGGATGACAGCGGACCAGCCGGCGCACGGTCAGCCAGGTACCCCTGACTGCCCCGTGCCGCATGATCGCCTCGAGCGCGTATTGAGAGCAGGAGGGCGTGAAGCGACAGCTCGGCGGCAGGACCGGGGAGATGACGAGCTGGTAACCCCGGACCAATCCGGCCAGCAGGTGCCGCGGTAATAGCCAGATCTTCTGCACGGCGATTCACTCGGCGCCCAGAACGGCCTCGCGCCAGACACGAAGCTGGGTCCGCAGGGCATCGAAGTCGGCGGCGTATGCCTCTCGCCGGGCCCGAATGACCAGATCCCAGGCCGGCTGCCGCTGCTGGATCTCCTGCCGCCAGATCTCCCGCAACCGCCGGCGCAGACGATTGCGGGCCACCGCGGAGGTCTGGAACTTGGGGACGATCAGTCCCATCCGTGGTTGGCCCGTTTGGTTGTCCATCCAGATTATATCCAGGTGCTCGGAGCGGCGGCGGCGGCCATGCGTCAGGCAACGGCGAATGTCGGACGCGCGCGCGAGCCGATGAGCCCGCGGCAGGCGCGCCGAAGGCGTCAGGAGCCTCCGTGCTTCGACGGCAGCGACACGGTGAGCCGCTTCCGCCCCTTCTTCCGGCGGCGCGAGAGAACGGCTCGGCCCCAGCGCGTGGCCATGCGAGCGCGGAATCCGTGCTTGGTGATCCGGCGCTTGTTCCGTGGCCGATACGACGGCTTCATCCGGGGAATCCTCCAAAGTGAGCCGGGGAAGTTAGCCGGAGGAGAGGGACGGGGTCAAGTTGAGAGGGTG
>DASYVW010000353.1:0-3301 GCA_035936675.1 Gemmatimonadales bacterium | reverse complement strand
GGACCGAAATAGCCGGGCCCGACAGCGCAGTCCGGCGCCGGTTGCTCGCCGACCTCCGTGCCACCCCGCGGGAGACAGTCGTGCCGGTGCTCCGGAGTGTGATGCAGTTCGACCCCGACTCCGCCTCGGCGCGGTATACGGGGCCAATCCTGTCGGTTGTCACGCCGCATAATGACGCACCGTTCAGCCTGCATCGGTTAGGGAAGGGATTCCCCCACCGGGTGGTGACAGGCACGGGCCACTGGATTCAGCTGGATAAGCCGGACGAGTTCAATCGTTTTCTTGATGAGTTCTTAAACACTGTAAGCGGTGAGCGGTAAGCGGTGAGCGGGAAAAGATGACTCCTCACCCTGAGCGAATCGAAGGACCTACTCCGAGCACACCAGAAGATTGTATGCCAAACCAGAATTTCGGGCCCTTCGCTTCGCCAAGGTAACATACGTTACCTGTTCGTAGGCCCGCTTACCGCTCACCGCTTACCGCTCACGCTTTCATTTGAAATGATCCACCTCCACGTCCACTCTCACTTCTCCTTCGGAATCGGCGTCTCCAGTCCCGACGCACTCGCTGAGGCAGCAGCCAGGCGGGGGTTCGGTGCGCTGGCCTGCACCGACACGAATGGAGTCTACGGCGCCGTCGAGTTTCAACGTGCCTGCGCAGCCGTGGGCGTGCGGCCCATCCTCGGCGCCCATCTCGTCGCGGAGGGACAGGAAGTGGTGGCGCTGGCCATCAACGAGCGCGGGTGGGCAGCGCTCTGCCGTGTCATCACGCAAATACATTGGCAAAAGGGGGCCAGCGAAGCCCGGGCCGGCGTGCCGGTGGAGGAGGGCGCGCAAGGGGCGGAGAGGTCGGGATGTCAGGCGCGACCCGACGAAATCGGCATGCCGGTTCGGGCGGAGCGGTACGAAAGACCACTTCAGGTACTGGCAACTGACCGCGAAGATCTGATCCTAATCTCCCGCGACACCGGCTTCCTCGAGCAGACACTCCGGCTCAGCGGGCCCGAGAACCTCTACGCCGAGCTCCGGCCCGGGCGAGAGCGCCACGCAGTGCTCGCCTCGGCACGCCGGCTCAGCCTGCCTGTTGTCGCCACCAATGGAGTTGTAGCGGCAGAGGCGGAGGAGTGGAGCCGTCACCGCCTGCTGCGCGCCATCGCGCTGAATACCACCTTGTCGGCGCTACCGTCCGAGGAGGTCTGGCCCACGCAGGCCTGGCTCTGCCCAACCGATGACCTGGCGCGGCACTTTCCCGATTGTCCGGAGGCGATCTATGCCGCCGCCGAGATCGCGGAGCGTTGTACCTATGCCATCCCGGTCGGCCATCGTATCGTCCCACCCCGCCTGGCCGACACCGGCGGCGCCTTCGCCCAGCTTCGGGAGCTGACGCTCGAGGGAGCCAGGGGGAGATACCCGGCCATCACCCCCGACCTGCAGAAGAGGCTCGATCTCGAGCTCGGCATCATCGGGCAGAAGGGGTTCGCCGACTATTTCCTCGTGGTGCGCGACATCGTCCGGAATGGACCGACCCATTGCGGCCGGGGCTCGGTGGCAAATTCGGTGGTGAGCTATTGTCTCGGCATCACCCACGTGGACCCCATCAGCTCCAGGCTCGTCTTCGAGCGCTTTCTCAATCTCGAGCGGAGCGATCCACCCGACATCGATCTCGACTTTCCCTGGGACGAGCGCGACAAGGTCCTGGCCTACGTCTTTCGGCGGTATCCCCGGCTGCACTCGGCCATGGTCGCCAATCACAACACGTTTCAGCCCCGCGGTGCACTGCGAGAGGTGGCCAAGGTGCATGGACGGCCGGCGGGTGAGATCCGGGAGGTCACCCGGCGCATTCCCTATCTCTACGAGACTGGCGAGCGGCTGGCGGATCTGGTGGCGGCCCATCCCAATTTTCGCGGGCTCCATCTGGCCACCAGCTGGCAGGAATACGCCCGCGTCGCCGAAGGCCTGGTAGGGATCCCTCGCTATCTATCGGTTCACGCCGGCGGCGTCGTGATCACGCCGACACCGCTCACCGACTACGTGCCTGTGGAGCCTGCGGCCAAGGGGGTCCCGGTCATTCAATTCGAGAAGGACGGCACCGAGGACGCTGGTCTGGTGAAGATCGACCTCCTGGGCAACCGGTCGCTCGCGGTGATCCGCGATGCCATCGACGCGGTCCACGGGCACACGAGCCATCGGATCGACTATACCTCGTCGACCGCCGGCCAGGATGAGGGAGCCAAGGCCCTGTTCCGTACCGGCAAGACCATGGGGGTCTTCTACACCGAATCTCCCGCATCACGGCTCCTCTGCGCCAAGAGTCAGGCAGACACCTTCGAGCTGCTGGTGCTCAATACCAGCATGATCCGGCCTGCCTCGAACAAGTACATCCGGCTCTATCTCGAGCGGCTGCGAAATGGGATGCCGTACGAGCCTCTCGATCCGTCGCTGCGCGATACTCTGCTCGAGTCGTTCGGGATCATGGTCTACCAGGAAGACGTGGTGAATGTATGCGCCACCTTTGCTGGTATGTCTCCGGCCACCGGCGATGGACTGCGCAAGGCACTCTCCAAGAAGCGCCCCGCCAAACACCTGGGTGCCTATGCCGAGGAGTTCTTCACCGGCGCGACGCGGCTGGGACGGGATCCGGAAGCGGCCAAGCGGGTCTGGGAGATGATCATGTCTTTCGCCGGCTACAGCTTCTGCAAGGGACACTCATGCTCGTACATCCAGATCGCCCAGCATGCCTGTGCGCTCCGGGCAAACCATCCCGCGGAGTTCATGGCCGCGGTCCTGTCCAATGGCGGCGGCTTCTATCAGCCGTTTGCCTATGTGGCGGAGGCCATGCGGATGGGCCTCACCGTCTTGCCTCCCGATATCAACGCCAGCGATTTCCGCTGCATCGGCAAGGGGCGAGAGATCCGGATCGGGTTGCAGTTCGTGAAGGGATTGTCGGCGGACGCGGTGGAGCGGGTGATCGCTGCGCGAGACGGACAGGCGGACGGGCCGGGTACCCGCGGAGCGGGTGGTGGCGGACGGGCGATTCGTCCTTTCCAGAGCATTTTTGATTTGCGATCTCGTAGCGGCATCGAACCGTCCGATCTGCGTCTCCTCATCAAGGTCGGCGCGCTCGACTCGATCGCCGGCGGCTGGACCCGGCCGATGATGTTGTGGATGGTGGACGCGGGCGCCCGTCCATCCGTCCGCCTGCCAGACTGGTTCGACGATCTACCCCCCGCAGTCCCAACCTTGAAGGAGTATTCCCCCGAGCGCCGCCGCAGGGAGGAATACGAAGCGCTGGGGTTCATGAC
>DASYVW010000352.1:0-5271 GCA_035936675.1 Gemmatimonadales bacterium | reverse complement strand
ACAAGCACTACACGGTCAGCGGCGATCGAGCAGTGACGGTGACCCGCACGGTGCTGGTTCAGCGGGGCTACAACGTGGTAAGGATCGAGCAGGTGGGTCCCACTCGCGTGGTGTACTACCGTCGCGGGAACATGGGCCGCGGGAAGGGCAAGGGCCCGATCCAGCGCATGGTCATTCGCACGGTTCGCGACCGCGTGATCTTCGAAGACGCGGAACCGGACGTTCTCGTCGACATCGACATCAAGCTCAAACTCTAAAGTGTCACCCTTCCCCTCGTACCCGACCGGAGGCTCAATGCGTGACAACAGGTGGACGGCTCGCGCTTTGTTCGTGGGCGGCGTACTGCTGGTGGCCGGAGCGCCGCAGCTGGCCGCTCAGAAGATCAGCATCGCTCCCAATATCGGTGTGTACATCCCGACGACGGAGCTGGTGAAGGCGGCAAGCGGCCAGGACTTCAAGCAAGAGGTCAGCATCACTTTCGGCGGCCGCATGGGAATCGCGCTGGGTCAGCGGCTCGGCCTCGAGTTCACCGGGAACTACGCGCCTGGCAACCTGAAGATCACGCAGAGCGGGTTCAGCGATCAGAGCCAGGATGCCAACATCTTCACGGGGAGCGGCAGAGTCAGCTACCAGCTGGTCCCCTTCAGCAGCCCGGTCGCGTTCCTGGTGACTGGTGGTGTCGGTGTGATCAATCGCAGCGGCGCCTTCTACGCCGGCGCCCAGAACAAGATGGACATTGGAGGTACGGTCGGAGCGTCGGCCCGTTTCCGTCTCGGAAAATTGCTGCGGCTTCAGGTCAGCGCCGAGGACTACGTCTACAAGCCCCGGGCCGAGATTCCCGGCTTCTCACCCTCGGACCAGAAGAAAACCCAAAACGATGTCCATCTCTCGTTCGGCGTAGGCATTCCGCTGCTTGGTCTGGGACAGGCGGGGCAGTAGTCCCGTAGACCACGTTATAGCGGTCTCCAAATGAAAGGGCGGCTTCGCTTGCGGAGCCGCCCTCTCATTATCCACGGAAAAAGGTGGGTGGAACGGGCGCTGAGCGCCCGTTCCCGGCGAGATTTGAGAAGAAGGGGAGGTATGAGGAGAAAGCGGCGAAAGCGTTGTGTTGGACAGCTCGTCCGGCCACGGAGCAGGGGACTCAGGGCTTGTTCGGACGTCTCGCAGTTCACTGTCCGGCAATACTCTCACTGTGGCCAAGTATAGATCGGTGGAAGGGAGCCGCTGTGCGGTAGATCACACAAACAGAATTGGGCTTCAGCGTGTCGGCGCCACTGGACGAGATGACAAATGCGATTCCAACACGTTCTCCTCCACGATCTGTCTCACTGTTACCACCCTGACGCCACGATCGCGCCAGCTGGCGATCAGTCGCTCGCCTTCCTCGGGATAGATGGCGCGAATCGCGTCCGTCACCAGGTATAGCACCGCCTGCGGAAGCGCGCGCAGGAGACCTTCGACCGTGTACCGGTCGCAGAAATCGGTAGCCACGCCGTAGATCACCACCGCCTCGGGCTCGAGCGCGCCTAGCACCGCCGGGACGTTGGGATTGGTGAAGACGTCCAGCGCGCGTTTGTGCAGGAGGATGTCACCCCGGTGCGCCAGAATCCGAAGGGCCAGAGCGCGCGGATCCTGAGGCTGGGGCTCGATGACGAGTGGATTCTTCAGCTCAGTCTCCGCGATCTTCCGCTGGCCCGGAGTGCCTCGCATGCAGTGGGGCGGGAAGGTGGTCTTCCAGTCGGGTGCGGCGCTGATCTCGGCGTCCGACATCTCGTGGTTGTCGGCCGAGGCGATGATGGGAATGCGGTGAGCGTGGGCAAAGTCGGTGAGCTTCTTGACCGCGAGGATTATCTCCTCGCTGCCGGGGACGTAGAGCTTCCCGTCGGACTTCATGAAGTCGTACAGGGTGTCTACGTCCCAGAAAACCAGCTTCGTCATTCATCCTCCAGCATGGTTGTCACCCTGAGGGCGCGTCAGCGCCCGAGGGGGCCATTACCGCTGCGCTACGGCTCAGGGTGACACCTAATGAATCTCTAATCTACTTTCTCAAGTCGTGGATTGGGCCGGTACTCCCTCCCCACCTTGGCGCACGGTTTGCCGTCGACGAGCACTACGTCGGCGGTGAAATCGAACCGGCCCTGAAAAAGTGACGAGCCGACGCCGTATCCATCCACCGGCACCCCTTCCCGCTCGAAGTCCCGGATCTTCTCGACGGTGAAGCCACCGGAGACCACGATCTTGACGGCGGGGAATCCGGCCTGATCCAAGGCTCGGCGGACGTTCCATACCAGCTGGGGATTCACGCCGGTCGGCTTGAAGGTTCCCATCTGGTCCCAGAGCGATCGATCTACCAGCATCTCGCTGGTATCGAGCCGCACGCCGTAGAGGCGATCGCCCAAGGCGCGGGCCACCTCGACGGACGTCCGCACGCAATCATTCTCGAAGTCTACCAGGCTGATGAGCCTCACTTCGGGTCCGATTCGCTCGGCGAACTTTCGCGTGGCCAGCACCGTGTCTCCTCCGTAGGCCGCGATCAGCGCGTGTGGAACAGTCCCCACGCCCTGGCTGCCCCACCAGGAGGCCTGCGCGTCGGTCGAGACGCCGATCGCTCCGGCGATATGCGCGGCATACCCGTCTCCAGTCTGAACCAGCCAGTGATCGTGCCGGGCGGGGAAAAACATGACCTCTTTCGGTGCGGCTGCCTCGACCACGCGCCTGGTATTGGTCCCGACCCGGGTGCGCCGGGAGAGCACGCCGAGGTAGAGTGTTTCGAGATGAGCGAAGGCGTCGTAGGGCCCTTCGATCAGGAGCACCGTCTCCCACGGCTCGATCTCGTCTCCCTCCTGGAGCGCGTGCACCTCGAGCTCCGGCCATTCAATCGCGCAGAGCTTCAGGATGGCAATGGCCTCGTCCACGCCGCCGAGGAACGCCTGGGCCTTGCCGAACACCTGCATGGTGACCCGGGGGCGATAGCGGTCGGCCAGCAGGATCTCCCGCGCCCGCACGAAGTACTTATCGGAGTAGTATCCGGCGCGCATCTTGGCGACCGGCAGGTTGAAAATGTCGGGGTCGAGCCGCGGGCGAGGGAGCATTCAGGCGCTGGGCTGCGTCCCGTCGAAGCGCTGGGACTTCAGTGCGCTGAGCGCGGCGCGGAGGCGGCGGGCGCCACTCGCGGTGGGATAACGGTCGATCAGGCGGCGCAGCTCGGCCATGGCGCGGCCCGGGTCGTCGAGGTGATGGTCGTAGAGATCCACGAGCGCCAGTCCGACGCGGAAGTCGTCGCGGCCCGACAGCGGGTGGGAGCGGAGGCCCTCGACCTCCACCGCGGCGGTCTCCGGCTCGGTCAAAGGCCCGGCAAGCAGTGCCGCACGGCGAAGCGTAGCCTCCACCCGCTCGGCGGGATTTCGAGCTCGCTCGGCGTAGGCCTCCGCGGCAGCCTGGGGATGCCCCCGAACGGCCAGCGTCTCTATGCCGGAGTAGCCACCGCCGGCCCGCATCAGCCCGACGTTTCCCATGAGCTGGAAAAAGCCATCGATGGCCGGCTCGAGGACTCCCGTGGTGACCCCGACTACCAGGCCGTACACGGCCCACAGGGCGCCGACCAGTTCGAGCATCCGCGGATCGGTGATCACACCAACGACGACGGCGATGAGGGTACCTAAGAGGGCGAACACCCCGATGATGAGGCGCACGAGCGCAAGCGGTTCCTCGACGGAACGGGAGGCCTTTTGTAAGGCGGAGAGCAGCGGAGAGAAGATCAAGCCGAAAAGTTAGGACCCGCGATTGAACCGGGCAAGCGATTCGCGCCATCGCTCGGTTGACTTTCGCCTCCGCCGGGGCCTAAATCCCGGCACAGCCGTCGGCCCTCACTTCGCGTTTGCGGAGGCCCACCATGTCACAGCCGGTTTCGCGCCGCCATCAGAGGCCCGCTTGATGCAGCGCATCAGGCTGCTGCTTCCGGTGTTGCTCTGGGCCGCACCGCTGGCCGCGCAGGTTCCTACGGGCCCGGAGCCCGCCGACACAACGGCCCCGGCGGATACCGTGGAGGCAGCGGATACCACGCGCACGTCGAGCGAGGCCGAGCCCAAGACACCCTGGAGAACCAGCTACTTCCCCTACCTGACCAGCGCCCCTAACGACGGACCGGTAGTGGCGTTCCGGGTACACCATTTCCAACCGGCGGATTACGATGCCCGAGTCACCGCCAATGCGGCGTTGACCGCAGAAGCCGGCATCACGTTCCGCGGCGGCCGTCACATCATCCTCAGATTTCGAGCGCCCCAGTTGTGGAAGAACTGGCGGCTCAAGACCCTTGCTGCCGCGGTGAGGGAGGTGCGGTTCGGGTACTTCGGGGTGGGCAACCAGACAGTGAAGAACGACGGCCTGGTCACCCCCCAGCAGCCATATCTCTACCGGGTCCGGCGCGCCCGCTACGGGGGACAGGTCGAGGTCACTCGCCGGATTCGGGGACCGCTGCAGGTCGCGCTCCTCGGCTACGTCGAGCGGACTCGCTTCACCAGTCTGCCGTTGCCGTCAGTCTTCAAAACCGATTTCGGACCGGAGTTGAAGGAGACCGACGTCTCGGGTAGAGTCGCGTTGGTGTACGACACTCGGGACAACGAGTACAGCACCCATCAAGGGCTGCTGCTCGAAGCGGGCGCCCAAGCGGGCACTGGTGGCGATGGCTACACCAGGTTGTACGCCGTGGTGCGGGGGTATGTCAGCCCGCGTGAGGGGACGGTCGTCGCGGCGCGGTTCGCCGCATCGGAAATCGGCGGAACTCCCACCCTGAACGCGCGGTACATCATCCCCGCCTGGGAGGACCAGATCCCGGTCCTGGGCGGCCAGTATTCCCATCGGTCCTTCGACACCGGACGGTTCGCCGGTAAGGGCGTGATGTTGGGTAATCTCGAGGTCCGCCACGACCTGCTCGCCTTCGGCGACCTGGGCGCCATCACCCTGATCGGCTTCGCGGACGCTGGGCGGGTGTTCGAAGGAGAGAAGTTCACCACGAAGGACCTGAAGGTCGGCGGCGGTGGCGGGATTGGACTGCGGATCCTGCGCTCGACCATTTTCACGTTCAACTTCGCCGGTGGGCCGGACGGCTTCAACTTCTCGGTCGGGAGCGGGTGGATGTTTTAGAAGCGGGGAAGCGGGGAAGCGGGGAAGCGGGGAAGCGGAACGCACTTAGTTGTCACCCTATGCAAAAGCGAATGGGCCGGAACCCAAATTGGGTTTCGGCCCCTCTGTCTTGTTCCCGGCTATCCAGAC
>DASYVW010000351.1:0-4711 GCA_035936675.1 Gemmatimonadales bacterium | reverse complement strand
GCGCTTCCCGTCGGGTTCGGTGTGTTGACAGTCGATACCATGCAGCAGGCGGTGGACCGGGCAGGTGGTAGTGCGGGGAACAAGGGATACGAAGCAGCGGCGGCTGCTCTCCAAACCGCAGACGTCCTGGCTCAGGTGCGGGCGCATCATGCTCAGACCAGAGACTAAGAGCCGCGCCCGCGCGCTGCAGATCCTCTACGCCTGGGAGCTCCAGGGCGCACCGCCGATCTCGCGGGTGGCGACCGGCCTGGCACGGCTCACCGGTCCTGAGCCGCGTATTCTCGACCGGGCGGAAGCGTTGGCGACCTGCGTCGCCTCGGAAGTCGAACTTCTCGATGCCCACGCCGCACGGGCCTCAGAGAACTGGCGCATGGACCGCATGGCGGTGGTAGAGCGGAATATCCTTCGGTTGGGCATTCACGAGCTCCGCCGCGGGGAAGTTCCTCCCAAGGTAGCAATCGACGAGGCGATCCACCTGGCGCACTGGTTCGGCGATGTTCGCGCGCCCGGTTTCGTGAACGGCATCCTCGATGGGGTCGCCCGCTCGCTCGGGCGGCTGTGACGCTCGGACGCGTGCTCACCGCATTGTGAATATTCTCCTGGTCAACTGGCAGGACCGCGCGAATCCTCACGCTGGGGGAGCCGAGATCCACCTCTTCGAGATCTTCGGCCGCCTGGCTGCTGCCGGGCACCGCGTCCGGCTGGTGTGCTCCGGCTGGGAAGGAGCGCCACGCCGCGCCAGCATCGAGGGAATCAGCGTCGAGCGGGTGGGAGAGCGGAACAGTTTTGCGCTGCTGGGCCGGCGGGCCGTCCACCGTGCCATCCGCGCGGAGCGACCGGACATTCTGGTCGAGGATATAAACAAGCTTCCACTGTTCCTCACCGTGGGCACGAAGCTGCCATTCTGCGCCATCGTGCCGCATCTGTTCGGCACCACGGCGTTCGATGAGGCATCGTGGCCGATCGCCACCGCGGTCTGTGCGGCCGAGCGGCCGCTGCCGTGGGCGTACCGGCGCGCGGGATTCCATGCGATCAGTGAGAGCACGCGAGACGACCTGGTGGCCCGCGGGGTCCCCTGGAATCGCATTCGGGTGATCCATCCAGGGGTGGACAGCAAACACTTCACGCCGGCCCCGGGAGGACGCCGCTCCGCCACGCCTACCTTCTTGTATGTTGGCCGGTTGAAGCATTATAAAGGGGTAGGGCTGGCACTTCGCGCTCTCGCCCTTGCGCGCCGCCGGCACCCCGACCTTCGCCTCGATATCGCGGGCACCGGTGACTGCCGGGATGAGCTCGAGCAGCTGGCCGTGAGCCTCGAGCTCGAGCGGGCCGTCACCTTCCACGGTTTCGTCAGCGAGGAGCGGAAGATCGACCTCATGCGGACCGCATGGGCCAACGTCTTTCCCTCGCCCAAGGAAGGGTGGGGGATCACCGTGATGGAGGCGGCGGCCTGCGGCACCCCATCACTCGCGTCGGAGAGTCCCGGGTTACGCGACTCCGTCCGGCATGGGGAAACCGGATACCTGGTGCCGCACGGCGATGTCGAGGGCCTGGCCGCCCGGATGGTGGAGTTGGCCGATTCGCCCCTGCTGGTTGCGCGCCTGGGCGAGCGGGCGCGGAGGTTTGCCGAGGGTCTGCCTTGGGAACGGACCGCCGCGGCAACGGAGCGTCATTTGAGCGACATCATCGAGGGCCAGCCTGGTGGCTGAGCCCGGAGAAACGGTCATGCAAACAACTATTACCGCCCGCCACTGTGAAATCCCCGAGGGGCTGCGCGAGCGCGCAATCACCGTCGTGGAGCGCCTGGGTAAGGTGACGCCGCGGCCGATGGAGATGACGGTCGTGTTCGACACCGATGGCCTGGACCAAACCGCCGAGCTCCGGCTCCACGTGGCGGGAGGCGAGATTCTGGTGGCCAGCGGCGAGGGGGCCGACCACCGCACGGCGCTCGATCGGGCCGAGGAGAAGCTGCGGCGCCAGGTCGAACGTGCCTCCGAGCGGCCACGCCGAGCACGTACGCCCCAGACGAAGAACCCACTCTGATGCTGCGGCTCGGCGATTTTGTCTCCCGGCGCGGTGATCCGCTCCAGCTCGAGGCGCTGACCGGCGAGCTCGGCCTGGACCGTCAGATGCCCGAGGCCGAGGTTGCCGGGCCCGGACTCGCCCTGGCCGGCTACACCGGCCGCTTCGCACCCAACCGGCTGCACGTCTTCGGTGAAACCGAGATCACCTATCTCAACTCGCTTCCTCCCGAGGAACGGAGGAAGTCGCTGGAGAAGTTCTTCAGCTTCGACCTGTTTTGCATTTTCGTGACCAAGGGGCAGGAGGTCCCTTCGGAAATGCTGGAGCTGGCGCGGGCCAAGGGAGTTCCCCTCCTCCGCAGCAAGCTCAAGACCGCGGAGTTCTATCGCCGGATCAAGCCGATCGTCGAAGAGGCCTTCGCACCAAGGACCACGCTTCACGGTTCGCTGGCGGACGTCTACGGGGTCGGCTTGCTGTTCGTCGGCCGTTCGGGAATCGGAAAGAGCGAATGCGTGCTCGATCTCGTGGAGCGGGGTCACCGACTGGTGGCGGATGACGTGGTGCAGGTGACCCGCCGGGGCAACGACGTGCTCATCGGGCGGGGACATGAGCTCGCCGCCCATCACATGGAGATCCGCGGCATCGGCCTGATCGACATTCC
The DNA here is from genome assembly GCA_035936675.1 of Gemmatimonadales bacterium. GTDB lineage: Bacteria > Gemmatimonadota > Gemmatimonadetes > Gemmatimonadales > GWC2-71-9 > CAVVWJ01. The sequence goes on along the minus strand of DASYVW010000351.1, from coordinate 2,028 downwards.
TGCGCTGTTCGGCGTCCGCGCCGTCCGGCAGCAGAAGCGCATCGAGGTCGTGGTGCAGCTGGAGGACTGGGAGACCGCCAAGGATGCGGACCGCACCGGCCTGGCCCGGGAGGAAACCACTATCCTCGATGTGACGGTCCCCCGGGTCGTGGTACCGCTTAATCCCGGCAAGAACATCACCGTCATCTCCGAGGTCGTGGCGATGATGCACTTGTTACGATACTCCGGCGTGGACGTAGCGGCCGCGTTCAATGCCCGGCTGATCAAGCGCATGAAGGATCAACGCGGGGTGCGGGAGTATCTCCAGGAAGACTATGAGTGAGGAGTTGCGAGGGGTGGTGGTGTGTCACGGGCCCATGGCAGGGGCCCTGGTGCAAGCGGCGGAACAGATCAGCGGTGTGGACGCCGCACTGATCCCGGTGTCGAACATGGGCTGCGACCGCGACACGCTCGAGCAGCGTGTGCTGGCGGCGGTGGATCAGCATCCCGCGGTCGTCTTCGTGGACATGGCGAGCGGCTCCTGCCTCATCGCCGTCCTCAAGCGTCTCCGAGCCGATCCGTCTGTGAGGGTGGTGACCGGTGTGAACCTCGCGATGCTGGTGGATTTCGTCTTCCACCGCTCGCTCTCTCCCGGGGAGGCTGCCTCCCGGGCCGTCACTGTCGGCCAAGCGTCTATCCGGCTGCCCTGATGTCTATCGTGCTCTGCCGGATCGACGACCGGCTCATCCACGGACAGGTCGTGATCGGGTGGGGCCGTGCCCTGAGCATCGATCTCATCATTCTGGTGGATGATCAGGTCGCTGCCAGTGACTGGGAGCAGGAGCTCTATCGTATGGCAGTGGCACCCGAGATCGAGGTCAGGTTCGTCACCGTCGCCGAGGCGTCCAGGCAAATGGCGGACTGGCAATCCAACGGGAAACGGGGGCTGGTCCTGACGGGAGACCTGGAGACCATGGCCGCCCTCCATGCCGCGAGTCCTCAACTGGTTCACAAGATCAATCTCGGCGGTATCCACCATCGACCGGGCCGCCGCGAGCGCCTCCCCTTCATTTATCTCACGGACCAGGAGCTTCGTACGTTGCTCGACCTCGAAGCCGGGGGGGCCGTCATCACGGCGCAGGATCTTCCCACCACGCCTCCGGTGGCGTTGAGGAATCTCCCATGACCGAATTCTCTCCCCATGTCGTCGTACCGCTTCTGGTCTGGGGCAGTCTGGTAGGGCTCGACCTGGTCAGCGTGCCGCAGGCAATGATCTCCAGGCCGTTGGTGGCCGGAACGGTGGCGGGCTGGCTCGCGGGTGACATGGAGGCAGGTGTCAGGGTCGGTGTCCTCTTCGAGCTGTTCGCGCTCGATGTCCTGCCGGTGGGAGCGGTCCGCTATCCGGACTACGGGCCGGCGACGGTCGTGGCCGCGGCGCTCGCGGCTGGAACTCCCTGGAAGCTCAGCCTGGGCGTCAGCGCGGCTCTGGGCCTGGTGCTCGCGGTGCTCGGAGGTTTGAGCCTTCAAGTGGTACGCCGGTGGAATGCCCGCGCCATCCAGCGCAAAGCCGCGGCCCTGTCTGCGGGTGAGAGCAGCGCCATCCGGCGGCTGCAGTATGGCGGGCTCCTGCGCGACGCGGTCCGCGGCTTCATCCTTACCTTGTTGGGCTTGGTCCTGGCTGCGACGATCACGGAATCGTTGCGGGTCGACCGCCGGACGGCGGTGGCCCTTACGCTGGTCGCCATCGGCTCCGCATTATCAGCCGGCGCCAGCGCCGCCCTTCGAAGCTCGGGCCGGGGTGACCGGCTGAAGTGGCTGGTGGGTGGACTGGTCGTGGGAACGCTGATCGCGGTGCTGGCATGAACGGCCGTCTGCGGGCTATGCTCCGGCTGTTCGCGGTCCAGGGCACCTGGAATTACGAACGCATGCTCGGTGTGGGGATGGGATACGCGGCCGAGCCGCTGCTCGAGGACCTCAAGGCGGTAGACCCGGTGCGGCATGGGGAAGCCGTCGTACGATCCACCGAGTTCTTCAACTGCAACCCCAACC
>DASYVW010000350.1:0-8401 GCA_035936675.1 Gemmatimonadales bacterium | reverse complement strand
TCGACGAGGAGCTGATCCGGAACCAGGACGACGAGTTCACTTTCAGGCTGATCACCCGGGGAGGTCGGGTGCTCCTGCTTCCCGATGTGCTCTGCCGCTATCTCGCGGGCCACTCCTTCCGCCAGCTCGCCCGCCGGTGCTACGAGGATGGTTATTTCAAGCCCCTGGTGGCACGGAAGGTGGGCCGGGTAATGACAGTCCGCCAGCTGTTTCCTGCGGCCCTGGTGGGCTGTCTGTCGAGCTCGGCCGCGCTCGCGCTGTGGATTCCAGCGGCGCGGTACCTCTTTGCCCTGGCGGCGGGGGGCTACGCCCTGCTCGTTGCCCTCTTCGCGGCCCGCGCGGCCCGTCCGTATGGCCTCCGCTGCGCTGCCGCCCTTACTCTCGTGTTCCCCGTTTTGCATTTCAGCTATGGCAGCGGATCCCTCCAGGGCATCCGCGATCATCTCGTCGCCCAGGGCGTGCCGCGCCAGGGCACGCTCCAGCTCTCCCGATGAGGACCCCCATGGGTCCGGCCATTCGAGTCTTGATGGTGACGAGCGACTCGCTGTGGAACAGCGGGGGTGGGCCGGCGATCTTCATCGCGCGGCAGGTTGAGTTCCTGCGGCGGGAGGGAGTGGAGGTCGACTTGGTCCCGTTCCGGGGAGCTCGGTATCCGCACAATTATGCGCTGGCCTGGTGGGAAGTACGCCGGCGGCTGAATGACGGCTCGTACGATCTGGTTCATGCCCAGTTCGGCCAGAGCGGACTCACCGCGCTACCCAAGCGCGTGCCTCTGGTGGTGACGTTCCGGGGCGACGATCTCGAGGGGTCCCTCGGGGAGAATGGCCGCTACATCCCGGCGGGCTGGCTTCTCCGGTTGATTTCCCGGCTCGTGGCGCGTCAGGCGGACGCCGCCATTGTTGTTTCCGAACACATGAAGCGGTACTTCCCCCGCGCGGTGCCGGCCCACGTCCTGCCCTCCGGAATCGACCTCGAGGTGTTCCGCCCTGAGGCACGCGACGAAGCCCGCCGCCGGCTCGGGCTGGCGGAGGAGCAGCGCCTGGTCTTGTTCGTGGGCAATCCGGCGTTGGCCCGGAAGCGTTTCGCCTTGGCCCAGCGAGCGGTCAACATAGTCAATCGCTCGATTCCAACCAGATTGCTCGTCGGGTGGAAGTTGCCTCACCAGGAGGTCGCGGCGCTGATGAGTGCCTGCGATGTGCTGGTGTGCACGTCGATGCAGGAGGGATCGCCCAACGCGGTCAAGGAGGCCCTCGCCTGCAACCTGCCCGTGGTCTCCGTGCGGGTGGGCGATGTGCCTGCGCGGCTGCGCGGGATTGCCGGCTGCGAGCTGTGCCCGGACGATCGCGCTGAGAGCGTTGCGGCGGCCTTGGAACGTGTGCTCCGCCTGGGCTCGCGGATCGACGGCCGCAGTGCCATGAAGCATCTGGATGAGCGTCTCCTCACCCAGCGATTGATCGACATTTACCGCTCAGTGCTTCCCCCCACGGGAGCCCTGGCCGAGAACCTGGTGCAGGCCTCCTGATCGGCAGCCGTGGACTAGAGCGCCGGCCCCGCCCCGACCATCGCCCGGCGGACCAACGGAATCGGTGGCCCTCCATACGAGAGGAACTGGTCATGAAAATCGTGCCAGGCCTCCCTTCCTCCGCGGGTGCTGGTCCAGTCCTCTCGTAGCTTTCGAATCATCAGTTTGCCCAGCGTGTAATTCAGGTACGCCGGATCGTAGGAGCCCCGCGCGGCTTGCTGCCGGGCGTTGCCTGGGTCCTGATACGCCTGCTCCCGGAAGAGACGTTCCGATTCCGCCAACGTCATTCCTTTGGTGTGCATGCCGATCGCAGACAGGTAGCGGGCGTTGCGCAGGAGGGCATTCATCAACTGGCCGATGTGAGTCTCGGGGTCTCCGTTGCCGAGCCCGGCTTCCCACATCATCTCTTCGGTATAGTGCGCCCACCCTTCCGCGAAGGCGTACCCCACGAATATCTGACCGAATTTCGACTGCGCCCGGTTGGAGTGCAGGAAGTTGAGGAAGTGGCCGGGCCATACCTCGTGAACGCTGGTGAAGAGAAGGTCGGCGGCTCCAGGAACGTAGGCCTCCTGCTCCGCTTTCGGCCATGTCGGGTCGGGAGGCGCGATGTAGTAGATGGAGGGCAGGTTCTTCTCGTAAGGGCCCGGTATGTCGATGTACGCGAAGTTGAAACGCTGGTACGGGGGTGCCTCACGGACCAGGGCGCCCTCGGTGCCGGGCACGGATACCAGGTTCTTGGCGCGGACGAACGCCTCCAGTGTGTCCAGCTGGTGCGCTGCAGCCTGGACCGGACTCCCGGGCGCCTTGTGAGCGTTCATCCGGTCTACACACTTCTGGATTGACTGGCCCGGTGCGTAACGCCCGCAGGCCTCCTTGAGGGCGGCCAGGTTCCGGTCCATGTCCTCCCGACCACGACGCTCCAGTGAGTCGAGCGGAAGGTCTACGCCCTCCGTCATGCGCAGCATCTCGCTGAAGCGTTCGGGGCCCAGTGCGAAATCGTCGGTGCCTTGTTTTTCCTGCTGGCCGAACCAGGCGCTCAGCTCCCGGAACGCCTTCGCCGCCGCGGCATTGGCCGTGGCGAACTCGCGCTGGAGCGTTGTGTCGCCGACCGAAGCGAAGACCGCCGGCACACTTCCCTCCAGATACTCCGCCAGCCCCGCCATCCGGCCCTGCCCGATTTTGGCATACGCTTTCGGCATGGGGCTACCCAGGTTGCTGCGAGCGAGGGCCAGTGCTGCGGGAAGGTTGGTGGCGTATCTGGTAAAAGCACGCATGCGCTCAGGCAGCGGAGCATACTCCCTGGCGAGGTACACGTTTGGATCCAGCCACGCGGTATAAAACTCAGGATTCCGATGTGGCAGATCAGCCCGCTCGCCCCAGAACAGATCGCGATCAATAACGGCGATCAGGTAATCCCGCTCGAAGCGAGCTGACGCATTCGAGCTGTCGATTGGAAATGCCGCCGCGCTGTCCCGTAGCTGGTGAAGCCGGCCCATCCAGCGCTGGAGACCGGCCTCGCTCCAATCGGGGAAGAGACCATCGTATTCGTGCCGACCCTGATAGCTGGCGAACAACGGATTGGCCTTGAAATAGGTTTCGATGAATCCAGACGCGAATCGATTCCAGTCACCGCCCGCCTTCTCGGCTCGGCCCTGACAGGCGGCCAGGAGCCCCGCGGCAACGAGCATGGTAGATAGACCCGACGAGCGAAGCATTGGACCTCCAGGCGAGTTAGGTGCTGTTGCGCAGCCCTGATTTTCCTCGTTTGTTTCGAACCATGCAAGCCACCCCCCTGGCCAACCCCGTAGAGCTCAACGCCGCTCTCCTTCAGGCAGCCATTACCGCGGCGCTCGCGGCCCTCTGTGCCTTCCTCTATTCTCGTTACCGGAAGCCGTACTTCGCCTGGTGGGCCGGCGCCTGGGGACTGTATTTCCTACGGATCGTGGCAATCACCAGTTTCCTTCTCACCTCGCATCGGATCTGGCTGTACTGGCACCAGGTGGTGACCGGCTGGACCGCCCTGGCCCTGCTCTATGCCGCACTGGTCTTCTCTCAGCAAGTCCGCTGGCGCTCGTGGTATCTGGCGCTGGTGCTCTTTCCGCCTGTCTGGTCCTATGTCGCCATCTATCGACTGAAGCATTTCCTGTGGGCTGCGGGACCGGCCGTGTTGTTCCTCAGCTTGGCTACCCTCTGGACCGGCTGGGTCTTCTTTCGGTATCGGCAGAGGGTCGCGTCCAGCGGTGCCACGCTCCTGACCGTGGCGTTTGGTCTCTGGGGGCTGCATCACCTGGACTATCCGTTCCTTCGTGCCCGCGGCACCTGGGCGCCGTGGGGATATTATCTCGACATCCTGCTGGCCCTTGCGGTTGGCGCCGGCATCCTGCTTCTCGTGCTCGACGATCTGCGTCGCGGGCTCGGCGCGCTCTCCGCGTTGTCGGGCGATTTGCAGCGCGCCGGGCGGCAGCAGGATGTACTCGACGCCCTGCTCGCCCGGCCGCTGAGTCTCGCTGCGGTCCGGGGAAGCGCGCTGTTCTCGATCGAGGGATCAAGCGGCAGCCTGATCCGGGGCGCCGGCGTCTGCGCCCGCTGGACGGATGGAGCGCTGCAACCACCCGCGGCCTCGGTCCTTGCCCGGGTGATCGAGACCGGGCGACCGCAGTTCACCGGAGACTGGTCCGATGCCGAGTCCGGCCATGGCACCTACGCCTACGCCGCGGTCTTGCCGATTTTCCGCGGTGAGGCGGTCATAGCCGCACTCGTCCTCGTAGGTGACGCACGCGACCCGTTCACCGCGCTGGACGACAGGTTTCTGCTCGCGCTCGGCCACCAAGTGGGGGCCGCGTTGGAGAATGCCGATCTGTATAGCCGACTCGAGACCCGCACGGTCGAGCTCGCCCGGCTGTCGGCCCGAATGATCGAGCAGAACGAGGAGGAACGCCGCCGGCTCTCCCGAGAACTCCACGACGAGACGGCACAGGTCTTTTCGGTCGTGAAAATGGAGCTCGGCCTGCTGCGTGACAGAGTACCTCCGGATAACGCTCCTCGCCTCGATCAAATTCTGGGGCTGATTGACACCGGTATTCGCAGCATCCGCAGCGTGACCAACGATCTTCGGCCATCGCTCCTCGACGATCTGGGGCTTCTCCCCGCCTTGCGCTCGCTGGTGGCGGACTTCAGCGAGCGGAGCGGAATTCGGACCGGGCTCGCGGTCCCCACCACCCTGCCAGCACTCTCGCGCGAAGCCGAGCTGGCCCTTTTTCGTGCCCTCCAGGAAGCGCTCTCCAATGTGCTGCGACATGCGCAGGCGCGCTCGGTAGATATCGGGATCTCGATCAGCGCCGCCGGGGTGCTCTTGCAGGTCAGTGACGATGGCCGGGGGCTGCCGCCCGGGATGACGACGGAGCGGCTCGAGCTCGAGGGGCACATGGGGCTGGCGGGCATGCGCGAACGTATCACGGCCCTGGGCGGCAGCGTGCGCATTCGCCGGAAAGACGGAGCTGGTGCGCTGCTGGAGGTGCTGGTCCCGGCGATGGACGGCGGCGCAGAATAGTGACCGACAGGCCTATCCGCGTCCTCGTGGCGGACGATCACACCATCGTCCGGACCGGAATCCGGCACGTCCTGGAAGGCGAGCCCGGATTCGACGTTGTCGGTGAAGCCTCCAATGGAGCAGAGGCCTTCGAGCTGGCGACGGAGCTCCATCCCGACGTAGTGGTCCTCGACATCTCGATGCCGGGTGAGTCCGGGCTCCAGATCGCAGCCCGCCTGGGGACCGTCCCATCCCCGCCGCGGGTGCTCATTCTGAGCATGCATGACAACGCCGAATACGTGCTCGAGAGCGTCCGTGCCGGGGCTCACGGCTACCTCCTCAAAGACACCGCCGCCACCGAGCTTCGGAGTGCCATCCGTGCCGTCTGTCGGGGAGAATCGTATTTCAGCCCGCCGGTGGCAAGCCGACTGAGCGCTGCCGTCCGCGGCGAGCACGAGACCCGGGCTGCCCCGCTGGAGCAGCTCACCGGGCGCGAGCGAGAGGTGCTGGAGGGGATCGCGCGGGGTCGGACCAACAAGGAGATTGCGGCGGATCTCGGGATCAGCTATCGCACGGTGGAAACCCACCGGGAAAGCCTGATGAAGAAGCTGCAGATCAGAACCGTCGCGGAGCTTACCCGCTTCGCGCTCGGCGCCGGGATTGTGGAGCCCTAGCGATGATTATGTTTGGATCATGACCGACCTCAAACCCTTCTCACCGCCAGCTTCCCCCTCCGGAGCCGACGTCGGCAAGCCCAAGACCGGGATTGTGATGCTCAATCTCGGCGGACCGGCAACCCTGGATGATGTGGAACCGTTCCTGCTGGAACTGTTTGCCGACCGGGAGATCATCCAGCTTCCATTTCAGCGGTGGCTCGGGCCCTTCATTGCGCGACGGCGCACGCCCCGGGTCCGGGGTCTCTACGCTGCCATCGGCGGGGGGTCGCCCATTCTCCGATACACCGAGGCCCAGGGACGCGGCATGGTCGCGCGGCTGGACCGGCTGTCTCCGGAAACGGCGCCACACCGGTTCTACATCGCCTTCCGCTACACCCGTCCAAGCAGTGACGACGCTCTGCGCATGATGCAGGCTGACGGGGTGGAGCGCGCCGTGGCTTTTACCCAGTACCCTCAATTCTCCTGTAGCACGACCGGCTCGAGCCTCAACGAGCTCTGGCGGGCGGCATCGCGAACGGGACTCCGAGACGCCTTCGAATGGAGCATTCTCGACCGCTGGCCGGTGCACCCCGGCTTCATCGAGGCAATGACTGAGACTGTGCGCGAGGGGCTAGGCCAGTTTGCGCCGGCCGATCGCGAGAAGGCACTGATCCTGTTCAGTGCACATTCGCTGCCGCTCGATGTCATCGATCGGGGAGACTCGTACCCTCAGGAGGTGGGCGCCAGCGTGCAGCGGGTGGTCGAACGCCTCGGCGCTTCCAATCCCTACATCCTGGCGTATCAGTCGGATGTGGGGCCGGTGCGATGGCTCGGGCCGAGCACGGCGCAGGTCCTGCGCCGGCTGGGCGCGCGCGGGCAGAAACACGTGCTCGTGGTCCCGATCGCCTTCACCAGCGACCACATCGAGACGCTATCGGAGCTGGATCGGGAGTATGGAGAGGTAGCCCACGAGGCCGGGATCACCCACTATCGCCGCGCACCGGCCTTGAACGATCGTCCTCGGTTTCTCGACGCGCTGGCGGAGATGGTGCGCGACCACCTGAAGTCGGGAGCCGTCTATTCGAGGCAGTACTCGACGCGGTGCGCCGGTTGTACCAATCCGCAGTGCCGCAACATTCTGAATCCGGTGGGGAGGAGAGCTATTCGGCCCTCAGGTTCCGGCTGACCGGGTACAGCACGCGACGCACCAGCCGATCGGCCATCTGCCTCACGATCTCACGCTGATGATCGGAAAGGCTATCGAGCTGGGCCAGTGCCCAGGCCGATTCCTGCTCCGCCAACTCCACACCCAATCGGTGGAGCTCCGCCAACCTCGGGGCGGCCAGCCGGCCTCGCAAGCTGAGTCCGAGTCGGGCAAGCTCATCGTCGATGATCCGCTCGGCATCGGCTAACGCAGCGGGAGCCGTTCCCACGGCCGGGCAGCAGAGACGCTCGAGGTCGTCCAAATCGAACAGCTGCACGGCAGCAGTGGCCCGGGCCGCAGGATCGACATTTCGAGGCACTCCCAAATCAACCACGAAGAGCGCTTGACCTCCCCGGCGGGCGGCCACCTGAGCCAGCTCCGCGCCGGTTACTACCGGATGGACAGAAGCCGTGGCCACAACCAGAAGGTCCGCCCCTTCGAGCTTCTGCTCCAGCTGGCCGAGATCTCCGACCGTGGCACCCCATGCCTGGGCCAGCACCCGGGCACGCTCCGGATGGCGATTCAACAATGCGACGTTCGTGGCCCCTCGCTCGGAGAGCGCCCGAAGGATCCCTTCGGCCGCTTCGCCCGCACCAAGCACAACGACTCCTCGGGACCCGATGGTGCCCCAGCGCTCCGCAATCAGGTCAACCGCAGCCGAGCTTACGGAGGCCGGATGGCGGCCGACCATCGTCTCGCGCCTTATGCGCCGGCCCGCTGCCAGGGCCCCGGACAAGATCAGGTCCATGTCCGGGGTCGTCGTACCCGCTGCACGAGCAGCGTCATACGCCCGGCGAACCTGTCCCAGGATCTCGGTCTCACCGAGAACCTGCGAGTCGAGTCCCGCGGCCACGATGAAAAGATGACGAACTGCCGCCTCGCCATCGTAGCGCGTGAGCACGGTATTGGAGGCCGCGCCACGACCCTGCGCCAGACGCCGCAGCCACGCTTCGCCGTCTTCGCTACCGCTCCAGTAGTACTCGCATCGATTGCAGGTCGAGAGCAGCAGCGCAGACCGGCCGGCCTGCTGTTGCTCCTGCAATAGCGTGATTGTTTCGCCGTGGGTAAGAGCAAAGCGCTCGCGCTCCTCCACCCGCGCCGTATGGTGGCTGATTCCAATGACATGGAAGGAAAGGTCGGGCAGCACGCTACAAGGGTAGGACCGAGCGGAGGCGGTCACAATCCGCGTTCCTGCGGAACCCTCTTCCGTACAACTACGGAGCAAAAGACCGCGGGGAGCCTTCGCACCGAGTGATTGCTCCCATGATATTTCCGCCCATGGCAGAACCTGAGGAGCCCACCCGGCGGCTCGTGTTGGTTGGGGCCGGCCACGCCCATCTATTCGTACTGGAGCAGCTGGCCCTTGGCCACTTTCCGCCGGCGGAGGTAACTCTCCTCTCGCCCTACGCCGGGCACCTTTACTCAGGCATGCTTGGAGGGCTTATAACCGGGCGCTACGGGCGAGAGGATGCCTACCTGGATCTTCCATC
>DASYVW010000349.1:0-1626 GCA_035936675.1 Gemmatimonadales bacterium | reverse complement strand
ACAAACTACGAAGTTGCGGCAGACGTAGCAAGAGAACTCCACCGTCTGGAGGCTAGACGATCCGAATCGCGGCCGGTGGTGACCACAGTCACCCCCAATTTCAACGGCGGAAGCTATTTAGGGCGGATAGTACAGGGCTGGTGCCGGGAGGGTTGACGCTGTCAGTTCTGGCGTCATTTTACTGACTGGTCAGTTACTTACTCCTTGAGAGCACTGCCGTGTCAGACCGTCCGCCTGCCGAGTCCACGCTGCACCCCCGCTGGCAACGCCGCCCCGAATCCCGGCCAGACGAGATCCTCGATGCCGCCCGAAGAGTGTTCGGCGACTGCGGCTTTGCGCGCACGAAGCTGGAGGATGTCGCCCGGCTGGCTGGAGTGAGCAAGGGAACACTCTATCTCTACTTCGATTCCAAAGAGACGCTGTTTCGGGAGATGGTCCGGGCCAAGATCGTTGCGCTTCTGGCCAAGAGTGAAGTCTTGCTGGATTCGCATTCGGGCTCATGCCGCGACCTTCTGGTCCAGTTGATCACCGGGATGTTTCACTCCATGCGCGACCAGGAGATCGTCACCATCTCGCGAGTAGCCCAGGCAGAGTTCGCCAGCTTCCCCGAGCTGGCCCAGTTCTACTTCGATGAGGTCATCATCCGCGCCCGCCGCTTGGTCGAGAACGTGCTCGAGCGGGGAATCCAGGCCGGTGAATTTCGTGCGGTTCCGCACGGCTTTGGCGCCCGGGCTCTGCCGTCCCTCCTGGTTCATTCAGTTCAGGTGCAGTGTTGGTTCCGCAACCTGGATCCAGAGGCCTTGAGTGACGAAGAGGCGCTCGAAGGTCTGATCGACTTCTGTCTCCATGGGGTGCTGGCTCGCCCCGACTCCCGGACCTGAGGTTCGACAGTCATGCGCTACGTGCTGGCCACGCTCATCGGCACGCTTGCCGGTTTTGCGTCCCCTCTCCTGGCTCAGGCGCCTGCCATCCCTACTAGCCCGATCAGGCTGATCGACGCCATCAATCTTGGCCGGCGCCAGGGGGTCGACGCCGTGGTCGCGCGCTTGAACGTACGTGCCGCCAATGCGCGGACGGCACAGCGCCGGGCCGACCTCCTGCCGAACATTGGTGGTCGCGCGTCGCTGACGCGGCAAACCCTGAACCTCGATGAGTTCGGGATCCCTGTGGCCACCGGGATCACCGATCCCTTCGACATCTACAACCTCCAGATCCGGGCCTCGCAGACCTTGTTCGACGCCAGCGTGATCGCGCGGCTACGGGCAGGTCGGGACACCGCGATCGCTGCCGGACTGGACGCCCAGGCCGTCGGTGAGATCGCCGGCGCGACCGCGGGGCTGGCGTATCTCCGAGTCCTCAGCGCCGACGAGACCGTGCGCGCCCGGGAGGCTGATAGCACGGTAGCGGCGGATCTGCTGGGTCAGGCGCGCCAGCTGGTGCAAGCCGGAGTCAACCCCGCCATCGACGCCACCCGCAGTGAGGTGAGCTTCGCGGCGGTGCGCACCCAGCTCGAGATCGCGCGAAACAATGCGGACGGTGCCCGTCTCGATCTGGTGCGGGCGCTCGATCTCCCGTCGGGGACCCGGCTCGAGTTGGCCGACTCGCTGGGGCTCGCGCCACTCGAGA
>DASYVW010000348.1:0-3684 GCA_035936675.1 Gemmatimonadales bacterium | reverse complement strand
CCGGGCACGGTGCTCGGGGTGTACACCCACACGTGCCGCCCATCGATAACGATCGCCTCCCCTGCCGGGTCGGTGAAACGCATTGCCAGCTTGACCGGCCCCGCCTGCACCAGGGTACCCGTGCTCTCCGCGCTGTCGATCATCGGATTGTCGATCACCTGAACGAAATTCGCCTGCAAGCTGCCGAGTGATCGGTACACCTTGGCCGCGCGGCCGATGATGGCATCGGCATTCTGGGCCTGCAGCGGAGCGGCGGCGATCAGTGCCAGCAGCCAGACGAGGTGTGCGTTCACGCGCGGATCCCCGCTGGCTCCGGCACCCGGCGGCCGATCGCGTCGGCGATGAGCCGGATCTCCTTCATCAATCGATCGAACTGTTCGGGGTAGAGGCTCTGAGCGCCGTCCGACAATGCCCGGTCGGGACTGGGGTGGACCTCCACCAGGAGCCCGTCCGCACCGGCAGCGACCGCTGCCCGGGCCATCGGAATGACCATGTCCCGGTGGCCGGTACCATGACTCGGATCGGCGATGATGGGGAGATGGGAGAGGCCATGAACGACGGGAAGAGCGCTCAGGTCAAAGAGATTGCGCGTAGCCGGATCGAAGCCACGGACTCCCCGCTCGCAAAGGATCACGTTGGGATTGCCCTCGGCCAGTATGTATTCGGCGGAAAGCAGCAGCTCCTGGATCGTGGCGGCGAGACCTCGCTTGAGCAGAATCGGCTTCCCCGCCCGGCCGGCGTGCTTCAGCAGCGAGTAATTCTGCATGTTCCGGGCACCGATCTGAATGATGTCCGCCACCTCGGCCACCCAATCCATGCCCTCGCCATCCATGGCTTCGGTGACGATGAGAAGGCCGGTTTCTGCCCGGGCCCGGCCGAGCAACTTGAGACCAGCCCGTCCCAGCCCTTGAAACGAGTAGGGCGAGCTGCGCGGCTTAAAGGCGCCGCCTCGAAGCACCGTGGCACCGGCCTCGCGCACCACTCGAGCCGCTTCGAGTATCTGCCGCTCGCTTTCTACCGAGCAGGGGCCCGCCATCACGATGACCTCGTCGCCACCCACGGTGAGCCCACCGGGGAGGCGAATTACAGTCGAGTCCGGCTTCCACTCTCGCGATACCTGCTTGTACGGCTTGGTGACGTGGATAATCTCCTGCACTCCGGAGAGCGCCGCGAGACGGGACCCATCCACCCTGCCGTCATTGCCTACGAGACCGACCGTGGTACGCTGCTTACCCGGCATAGGCCGCGCCTGGTAGCCCATCTCCTCGATGGTGGCTACCACCCGGCGAACGTCCTCTTCCGGCGCGCCATGGCGCATTACGATGAGCATGAGTGGGGCTCAGCCCTATCTGGGGTCTATGGTCTAGGGTCTAGAGCCTAAATATGCACGCGCTATGCCACGTTGGGTGAGCACCTGGTCGAACTCTTCGAGTTTAGACCCTAGACCTTAGACGCTCTCAACATGCACCCGCCCCCCCAGTCTCACCCCAACGATCGTCGACACGCCCGGCTCCTGCATTGTGACGCCGTAGACCGCATCGGCGGCCTGCATGGTCCTCGGGTTGTGGGTGATCACCAGGAATTGGGTCTCGATCTTGAACTCCTCGAGTAGGCGGGTAAAGCGTCCCACGTTGGCATCGTCGAGCGGGGCATCGACCTCATCCATGAGGCAGAAAGGGCTCGGCTTGGTGAGATAGATGCTGAAGAGCAGGGAAACGGCCACAAGTGTCCGCTCGCCGGAGGACAACAAGTGAATTCGCTGGGTGCGCTTCCCCCTGGGCGCGGCATGGATGTCGATCTCGCTCTCGAGCGGATCGTCCGGACTGGCCAGCCTCAGGTCGCACTCGCCGCCGCCGAAGAGAGTTTGGAACACCTTGGAGAAATTGGCCTGAATGGCGGTGAAAGTCTCCACAAACATGGTCCGGGCGGTGCCGTCGATTTCCCGGATAGCCTGAATCAGCGACTGGCGGGCACTGACCAGATCATCCCGCTGCGAGGTCAGGAAATCGAGCCGTTTAGTCTCCTCCGCATGCTCCTCCACCGCCAGCGGGTTGACCGGACCGATCGACTCAAGCGCGGCAACGATTCTCGAGGCCTCCGATTCCAGAGTCTCGAGATCGAGGTCGAGGAGCACGGCTGATTCCATTAGCGTGTCGAACGGCCGATGCCACTCGGCCTCGACGCGTTCCACGATGCTGCGGCGCGTTCCTGCCGCCTCGGTCAGCCGCACCTGCAGGGAGTGGTTCTCCTCGCCGGCCGATTCGAGCCGAGCCCGCGCCTCGGCCACCGCGCCCTCTGCTGTGCTCAGCGCGGCCTCGGCCCGAGAGAGGCCGGCTTCGGCCTGGGTGCTGGCGGCCTCCAGCTCCTCCAGTGCGGCTTGTCGCTCCGCACGCGACTCGAGCCACTCGGCCTGCTGACCGGCCAGCACGCCGGTCTCAGCCTCGAGCTGCAACAGCTCGTTGGCAAGTGAGCTTGCCGCCGTTTCGGCCTCGGCGCGCACCTGGCCAGCCCGCTCGAGCCGCTCCGTGGCCGCCCTCAGGCTGCCGGCCAGGTGCGCTTCCTGGACCTGCCAATGCGCGCGCTGTTCCCGGGCCGCCTCCTGTTCGGCCTCCAGCTCTGCCAGCAGAGTGCGGCCGATGCCGAGCTCATTTTCCAGGCGTCCGCGAGTCAGCTCACCGGACACGAGTGCCTCATCGATCTCGGCCAGCCGTTGGGCAGAGCGGGCAACCCGGTCGCTCAGGCGCTGGAGCTGCGCCTCCGATTCGGCGGATTCTCTGGTCAGATTGCCCACGAGTCGGAGCACATCCTCACGTGCCGCCAACGCCTGCCGTTCCGCATCTCGCGCCTGCTCGGCGGCAGCGGTCAGCTCTGCAAGGCTGTGTTCCCGCTGCGTCAGCTCCTCGGCGGTCTGGCGGAGAGCCCCATCCGCTGCCGAAACCGCGGCCTCGGCCTGAGCTACGTCCTGGACAAGCGTGGCGAGCTCTGCTCGTCTCCGCAGCGGGCCGGAGGGAGTACCCGCACCGGACAGGAAGATGGCCCCGCTGGCGCGGCGGAGGACGTGGCCAGAGTCATCGAGAATCTCCGATCCGGCCAGAGCGGCGCGCACCCATCCCGCAGCGGGGCCTTCCACCCGTAGTCGATTGTCGAGCGGCTGTCCACCGGAAATGGTCACGGGACCGGGCTCCAGCGGCAGCAGCACCAGCGCGCCGGGCTGGTGGTCCGCATGCCAGGTCTGAACTTGCCGCACCGTATCGGCACTGCGGACCAGCACGGCATGCATCCAATCTCCCAGTAACCGCTCGGCCAGTTCTGCGTCCTCGTGGCCCGTGCTGACAAAATCGCTGAGTGGACCGAGCACGCCTCCATCGAACCGATCGCGGGCGGCCAGCAGCGCCGCGGCCCCCGGCGCCAGCCCTACCCGGTCCCGCTCCAGCTCCTCCAGGGCCTGCCGGCGCGCCGCCATCTGGGCCAGGGTTTCTTCTGCCTGGCGCCGGTCGGCCCGATTCATTGCCTCCCGCTCGCGCGTCTCGGCCAGAAGATGACGGGCGTGCTCAGCCGCGGCCGTAGCACGTTTGGCCTCCTGACTGAGAAAGCCGGCTCGATCGATGGCGCTGTCCCGGCGCCGCTCGGAGGCGGCCAGCTCCGAGCGCAGGCTCGCCAGCTGAGCCGCGGCCTGGGCCGCGC
>DASYVW010000347.1:0-2302 GCA_035936675.1 Gemmatimonadales bacterium | reverse complement strand
CAGAATTGCGGTGGGCGAGCCCACCTCGGCGGCGACCGAGGCCGGCACCCGGAAGATCCCGCTGCCGATGATCGTCCCGACGACGACCGCGGTCGTGGCCCAGAGCCCCAGCCGTCGCGGGAGTTGGTCGCTGGCGGCGGTCTCTGCAGTGCTGGGCCCGAGCGGAGCGGCCGTTGTCGTTGGCCTCACTCCACGAAGTTCGCGCACCCGGTCTCATCCGCGATCACCGCCAGACCGCCCGAGAAGCCGAAGGCGATCCGCCGGGGCATTCTGCCGCAGCTGTTGATCGTGCGCTCGATTGTCCGGGTGCGGGCGTCGATCACCTGAATCAATCCGGGACCCTCCGTGGTGATGACGCCGACGTACACGGTGGCACCATCGGGCGACATGGCCAACCCGAACGGCCCGCCGGCGCCGGATGTCGCACCGGAAGGGATAGACGATTCAAGAGTCTCGCCGACCAGATTATAGACGTTGATGTGTCCCCTGCCGGACTCGTCGGCCACGTAGAGCTCGGTCCCGTCGAGTGAGACCGCGATGCCCTGAGGCTCGCCCCCCACGATGAAAATGCGAACCACCAATTTCGAAGCCAGATCGATCTCGGAGATCGTGCCGCTCGTGAATGAGCTGGCGTAAAGCAGCGTCCCCGCCGCGTTGAGCGCGAGGTGATTTGCCCGACTCTTCGCCACTCCCAGATCGATAGATCCGGTCACCTGGGACGAGGCCACGTCGAACTCGAGTACCCGGCCGTCATTGGTGCCTAGGTAGGCGGTCTGGCTGTCAGGCGCAGTCAGAGCGGAGAACGCGCGCACGTCGAGCGGAATCTGGGCCAGGACTCGCCCGGAGGACAACTCGATCACGCTGGCGTCGTTGGTGTCGGGCCCGGTGGGCGTCACCAGCGCGGTGCCCTTCCCGAGCAGCGCGATGGAGGTGGGGCTCCCGCCGAGGTCCCGGGTGGTGAAGCCGGTCACTGGGTAGAGGCCCGAAGCGACACGGCCGCTGTTCGTTTGGGAAATGAAGATCTGGCCGTCCCCGTCCACCGCCGCTCCAAACGGGCCGTCGCCCTGTCCATCGCCCGGCAAGCGGGTTGACGTCGCCGTCGCGCCGAGCGGGTGTCCCGACCGCAACCCGGTGTACGCGACGACGGCGAGCAGGTCCTGACTGCTGGCCCTGATCTCCGCCTCTCCGATCCCGATGTAGCTCACCAGTCCCTCGGAGGTGACCGAGGCTCGGCTGGGATCGCTGGACAGGAAGCTGACGGTCGCGCCGACAACGGGTGCACCCGACTCATCGACGACAGCTGCCGAGAGTTGACGTGACATCCCGAACCCCATGACCAGCCTCGCGGGCGTGACGACCAGGCTGCTCGTAGGCGTTGGCGCCGTCGTCTCGCCGGAACCGCACCCCGCGGCTATCGCGCCGAGGATCGCCCCCGCGAACACCGAGCGGATCACTGCGCTGAGTTCACTCATCCTCCCTCAGCTTGGCGGGCTCACATTACTGATTGGACGCCAGGATCTCTGTGAACGGCCGATAACTCCGCAACCCTTCGAAATCGATGTCCCGGTGAAGCCACATCGCATATCCGAAACCTTGCGTCACGTCCAGCGGGAGCAGCCCTTCGCTGATCGCTTTCCTCAGAAGGCTGACGGCGCTGTCGGGTTCTCCCGTGAGCGCGGCGATTCGTGCCCGCCAGAGGGTCGGATGCCCAAAGAGGCGGTAGGGCCGCGCGTTAGCCGCGAGTTTCTCGCTGATACGTTTTGCCTTCAGTCGGTCACCCTCTCTCGCTGCCGTAACGCCGGAATAGCCGAGATAATCAGGATCGCTGGGGGCTTCCGCAAGAAGCCGGGTAAACCACTGATCCGCTTCCGGCCATTGGCGTGCCCAGTAGAGAGTTCGAGCGAGACCATACCGATCGAGCCGTGTAGCGCCCGGCGCGGTGGCCCTCTCCCGGTACCAAGCGACCGCACGTTGCATCACCCGAGCAGCGCTTGTGGAATCGCCATGGGCCCGAAGTTCGAGTGCGGTGTTTGCTGATACGGACCCGAAAGTCCACCAACCAGGCTGGGGCGCGAGTCGAATGCCCTGGTCAAGCTCCTGCCCGATGAGGTCCACCCGGTCGAGCGCGGCCAGGGCCGTGAGCTCGAGTGACAAACTGATGAGAAGATCCGGGTACGCTGCGCGAAGATGTGAGGCCTCCTTCAGCTCCTGGTGGTGCTTTCCCAGCATGTGATAGGCCTCGGTCGGAACCTGCCAGGTGACGGGCGTCCATACCGACGACCGAGGATCGAGGTCAACCCAG
>DASYVW010000346.1:0-4328 GCA_035936675.1 Gemmatimonadales bacterium | reverse complement strand
GCGGGGCACATCGACCACGGCAAGTCAACGCTGGTTACCGCGCTCACCGGGAAGGCGATGGACCGGCTGGCCGAGGAGCGCCGTCGTGAGATCACGATCGACCTCAATTTCGCGGCACTCGATCTCGGAGTCGGCCGGATGGTTGGGGTGGTGGACGTCCCTGGCCACGAGGACTTTGTTCGGACCATGGTTGCCGGTGCCTCGGGCATCGATCTGGCGCTCCTGGTCGTTGCGGCGGACGAGGGGATCATGCCGCAGACCGAGGAGCATCTTGCCATTCTGGAGCAGCTCGGCATCCCCGCGGGGATACCCGTCCTCACCAAAGCCGATCTGGTGGACGCCGAATGGCTCCAGTTTATCGCGCTGGAGATCGGCGAGCGCCTGGCACAATCGAGTGTGCCATTCGAGCCGCCGATAGCGGTGTCGTCCAAGAGCGGGGCCGGCTTGGACGAGCTGCGAGAGCGCCTGGCTGCCCGCGCGGCCGCACTCGCTCCACGCTCGTCGGGCGATGCGTTCCGGATGCCGATCGACCGGGTCTTCTCGCTCGCCGGCGTCGGAACGGTGGTCACCGGCACCGCCTGGTCCGGCCGACTGGACGTCGGCGATTCCGTCCTGATCCTCCCAGCCGGGTTGCGGGGCCGGGTGCGCTCGCTCGAGAGCTATGGCAACGAGGCCGCCCATAGTCAGCCCGGAGCGCGAACGGCCGTGGGCATCGCAGGGATCGACCGCACCGCCGTCGCGCGGGGTGACGTCCTCGTCACGGACGAGCTTCCGTGGGCGGCTGCCTCCGCCCTCGACGTCGAGATCATGCTCCAGCCTGGTACCGCCCGGGCGCTGACCGGCCGGACCCGGGTTCGCGTGCTCCTCGGGACCTCCGAGGTGATGGCTCGAGTGCTCCCGCGCGCACCGATCTCGCCAGGGGAGACGGGTATGGCTCGACTGTCGTTGGAGAAGCCGCTTCTGGCCCGGACCGAGGACCGGTTCGTGCTCCGGAGCTACAGCCCGGTCACGACCATTGGCGGAGGCCGCGTGCTCGATCCGCTGCCGCCACGCCGCCGGACGCTTTGGCCCGCGGGTCTGGCCTCTCGCGATCCGGGCGAGCGCTTTCGAAGCCTGCTGAGCCGCCGGCCGGGAGGGATCAGGGCGCCGATGCTTCCCATCGTCCTCGGTCTCTCTCGAGCGGCCGCCTCGACGGTTGCTCGTGCGGAGCCCAGTGCCCGCTTACTCGGTGATCTTTGGGTGACGAATGCGTCCGTAGAACAGGTGGGGAACCGCGCACTCGGTCTCCTCAAGGAGTACCACCGGCAGCATCTCAGCGCGGTGGGCATGCCGCTCGAGACCCTGCGGCATTCACTCCGCGCAGCGAACGTCGTGGTGGAAGCCGCGCTGGCCGATTTTGGTCGGGCCGGCCGGCTCCGCCGGAGCGATGGCGTCGTGGCGCTCGCGGGGTTCGCTCCGCGGGTGATGGGGGGCGAGGCCGAAATCGACCGCGTGGTCGGAATCCTGCTCGATGCTTATCTCACCCCACCTTCGATCCCCGAGTTGGAGCAGTCAACCGGCCGACGCGATCTCTTGCCACTCCTCAGACTTGCCGCCGCGAGTGGCCGGGTAGAGGCGGTGGAACGCGACCGGTACTACACGCGTGAAGCGCTGGAGCAGTTCACTGACGTACTGAAGGATCTGGGCGAGAAAGGGTCGATCATCCCGGCTCAGGTCCGCGACCGGCTCGGTATCAGCCGCAAGTACCTCATTCCGCTGTTGGAGTGGGCCGACGGGCGGGGGATAACTGTGCGGGTAGGTGAAGCCAGGAAGCTTAGAGTAAAGGTCTAGACGTGATTCCTCTTGACTCTAGACTCTCTCCTCTAGACTTTCAGCGTTGAACCCTCCAACACCGCATCCCGACCAGTGGAGGTGCCGCCACCGTTTCAAACATCTCGTATGAGGAGCGCCCATGGTCCGCCTTGTGTGGCCGGGGTGGTGGCTCGGGCTTTTGGTCGGGGCAGGATCCCCCGTGGCAGCACAGGCGAACGTGATCCCGCCGAGGGTCGAGCTGAAGGAGAACTACCCCAATCCGTTTTTCCCGGCGACGACGATTCCGTTCACGATCAATTCGGAGGTATGCGCCAGAGGTCATCAGCCGGTCGTCAGTTTGAAGGTGTACAATGTGCTGGTGCAGGTCGTCGCCATACCGACGCTTGGCATCGGCTCGACTGAGAGAGTGGACAGCCTGCGCCTGCGATGCGGCCAGTACCTGGCCTTCTGGGACGGGAAGTACCTGGACGGCAAGCGCGAGGCCATCACTGGGGTGTATTACTACCAGCTTACGGTCGATGACGAGCGCTTCACTCGAAAGATGATTGCTCAGCGGAAGGTCGTCAGTCCGCGGTGACGTAGGAAGGGGCAGCTCACTGGGGCTGCCCTTTCCTTTCCCGCGTCGGTGACGCAGTAGATTTTCCCCTGCCATCCATCTGGTTCTGCAACGCCACTTCACTGCCAAACCGGCAGAGTTGGCAGGTACAGCCCTTGCCATTGCCCGGTGCAATCCCAAGGTTCCAGTAACCGACGTTGCGGACTCGGAGCGCCGGCGGGAAATGTGCTTGTGGGGGGACCATGATTCGACCAGAGCGGTTGACAATCAAGGCCCAGGAAGTTCTTCGCGACGCGCTCGAACTGGCGCGGCAGCGAGGCAATCCTGTGGTGAACGATGCGCACCTCTTCGCCGCGCTTCTGGAGCAGGACGAAGGGATAGTTCAGCCCCTGCTGCAGAAGGCCGGGCTCAATGTGACCGCCATCCGTCAGGAGATCGAGCGCGAAATCGCTCGCTTTCCCACCCAGGCAGGTGGTGGAGGGGAACCCAGCTTCAGCCGTGAAGTGAACCGCATTTTCGATCGGGCGGATGCGGAGGCCAAGAAACTGGGTGACGCCTATGTCTCTACCGAGCACCTGCTTCTGGCCATGGTGGAGGAGAAGGGAACCACCGCCCGTTCGATCCTCAGCACGCAAGGTGTCTCGGCTGACGATCTGCGAACTGCGCTGGAGGATGTTCGCGGCTCTCATCGAGTGACCGACCAATCACCCGAAGAAAAATATCAGGCGCTGGAGAAGTACACCCGAAACCTGACGGATGAAGCGCGCAAGGGAAAGCTGGATCCGGTCATCGGGCGCGATGAGGAGATTCGCCGGGTCATGCAAGTGCTCTCCCGGCGAACCAAGAACAATCCCGTGCTGATCGGAGAGCCGGGTGTCGGCAAGACCGCCATTGTCGAGGGACTGGCGCAGCGGATTGTGAACGGGGACGTCCCCGAATCATTGCGCAACCGCGAGCTGGTGGCGCTCGACGTCGGCTCGCTCCTGGCCGGTGCCAAGTTCCGGGGCGAGTTCGAGGAACGGCTCAAGTCCGTGGTCAAGGAGCTGACCGAGAGCCAGGGCAAATACATCACCTTCATCGACGA
This sequence comes from Gemmatimonadales bacterium, assembly GCA_035936675.1. GTDB lineage: Bacteria > Gemmatimonadota > Gemmatimonadetes > Gemmatimonadales > GWC2-71-9 > CAVVWJ01. The sequence goes on along the minus strand of DASYVW010000346.1, from coordinate 876 downwards.
GCTGCACACCATCGTCGGTGCCGGCGCTGCCGAAGGTGCGGTTGACGCGAGCAACATGCTCAAGCCACCGCTGGCCCGCGGCGAGCTGCACGTCATCGGCGCCACCACCCTGGACGAGTACCGGAAGCACATCGAGAAGGCCCCGGCGTTCGAGCGGCGGTTCCAGCCGGTCCTGGTGGGCGAGCCCACGGTGGCCGATACCATCGCGATCCTGCGCGGTCTCAAGGAGAAGTACGAGATTCATCATGGCGTCAAGATCACCGACAACGCCATCATCGCGGCGGCGACGCTTTCCGACCGCTACATCGGCGACCGGTTCCTTCCCGACAAGGCGATCGACCTCATTGACGAGGCGGCCAGCCGTCTCCGGATCGAGATCGACAGCCTTCCCCAGGAAATCGATGAGGTAGAGCGGCGCATCGTGCAGCTGGAAATCGAGCGGCAGGCCTTGCTCAAGGAAAAAGACAAGGCAGCCGTGGAGCGCCGAGAGGCGCTGGAAAAAGAGATCGCTACCCTGCGGGAGAAGAGCGGCGCCATGAAGGCGCAGTGGCAAGCCGAGAAGAGTGCCCTCCACGAGATCCAGCAGCTCAAGTCGGAGACCGAGACGGTGCGGGCGGAGATCGATCAGGCAACCCGCCGCGGGGACCTCCAGAAGGCGGCCGAGCTGCGCTATGGGCGTCTGCCTGAGCTGGAGCGCAGGCTGGTGGAAGACGAGCGGCGGCTGCATGAGGTGCAGGCCGGCACCATGTACCTCAAAGAGGCCGTTGACGCCGAGGATATCGCCGATATCGTCTCCAAGTGGACTGGGATCCCGGTCTCCAAGATGCTGGAGTCGGAGCGCGAGCGGCTGACCAAGCTGGAGGACGAGCTGAGCCA
>DASYVW010000345.1:0-1813 GCA_035936675.1 Gemmatimonadales bacterium | reverse complement strand
TGCTATGCGTCGCGAAGCAGAAGCCACCATTAGCCGTCTAACTGCCACCAGCACGGTCGTTCCAAGATCGACTTAGGTTGGGGTTAGTTTGAGGATCTTGAATGGTCGGTCCATGGCGCGGGTGGCCCAGCGGGTGGCTTCGGTGATGTCGCGTCGGCCGAGTAGGTGCAGGGCGCCGATGGCGAGGTTGCGCAGGGCGGCCATGACGCGGGGGCCCGAGCCGGTCCGGGCGGTGGAGTTGTCCTCGCGGTAGACGGTGTCGCGTAGCCAGTGCAGCGACTCGATGCCCCAGTGCTCCCGCACGAGTGCGGCGATGTCGGTGGGGGTGGCGCGGGTGGTGGTCAGGCTGGTCACGCCCAGGGCGGCGACGGCGGAGTGGGGTGTGCCGTCGGTGTCGGTGACGTAGCGTTCGATCAGCCAGACCTGGTTGACGTGGGGGAACGGTAGGCCCGCGGGTGTGGGTAGGACCTGGATGGTGCGGGTGGTGACCCGGCCGTGGCTGCGGTCGATGTCGCGGGCGGCGATCGGGGTCGTGGCCCAGGGCAGCGCGTCGAGGGCGGCGAAGAGCCGCGGCTGGTTTCCCTTGGCGGTGAGCACGAACTCGGCGCCGAGCTGGTGTAGGTACTCGGCGTGGCCGCGTTGGGTGTGCAGAGCGTCGGCAGTGATGACCAGCCCGCGCAGGTCGACCCCGGCTGCGGTGAGACCGTCGAGCAGCGGGGCGAACTGGGGGATCTCGTTGGACTTCGCGCCGACCTCGATCTGGCCCAGGACCAGTTGCTCGCCGTGGGTTGCCGCGGCCAGCAGGTGGGTCTGGTTGCCCTCGGAGTCGATGGCCCCGCGCACGGTCTTGCCGTCCACGGCGAGGGCGACCAGCCCCGTCTCGGCCGGCCATTCGTGCGAGCTGTGATCAGCGGTGGCCTGTCGGGCGGCCGCCTGCGCGGTCAGCCAGGCGCCGACCGCGGCGTCCACCGCGGCCGCGTCGGCGCCGGTGAGCACCCGCCACAGCGTCGTCTTCGAGGGAAACGTCGTCGTCGACGAGCACTCGCAGGGTCGGCCATAGAGCGGGGCGAGCAGCTCGGCGGGCACATCGGCGACCCACCCGGCGATCGCGGTGAACGAGCGCATGCCGGCCAGTACCGCCGCCGCGCACAGGGTGAGAACGACCGCGACCGGGTGATCCCGGCCCTGACCCGAGCGCCCATCGGACACACCTGCGAAGCGTTGCAGCAGGTCAAAACCATCGAGGGCGGCCGCAGGCAGGTCGGCGTCGAGCGAATCGCCCGCCGCAGGGGCGTCGAGCGCTGTTGCGTACGACTCGGCGATGACAGGATGAACGAGCAACGAAGCTCCGGTGGTGCCGAGGAGTCTGTGAGAGGACCGCTCGTCATATCGGAGCTTCGTTCGCCTACCGGCGCGACACGCCGAAGATCACCTAACCCGTACTATTTGGGGCATCACAATTACCCAGCCTAACCTAAGTCGATCTTGGAACGGCCGTGGGGGCGGCCCCAGGGCAGGATCGGTCTGGTTGCCCGCCGACGCCGGTTAACTGTGATCGTGTGAGGTCGTGTCTCAGCAGGGTGTTGAGGGCCGCGTTGTGGGAGCTTCAGTGTGCCGAAGCTGGATGACCTCTCCCAGGCTTAGTCGGCGATGGGCGAGTACCCGCCGGGTATTAGGGCCCGCGCGACGCACACCCCTATACCGGGGCTGGCCTGCCGGTGTAGCTCGCTCGTTTGGGGGAAGTCGGCATGTGAGGCTGCGGTATGGCAAGCCAGCGACCCTCAGCCGATCATCATGTGCGGGGTGATCAGCG